>WTJU01000126.1 GCA_011526285.1 Candidatus Arcticimaribacter sp. | reverse complement strand
TTGGGTACATGGCTGGTACAGCAGGATGGTATGGTGGTGCTGGAGAATTCTTCGGTATTCCATTACAATTAGATGTTGTTTATAACATCGGTGATGCCATCAACAAAATTGGATTTGGTTTAGTTGTTTACAACTTGGCTGTTCAATCCAAATAATCCCTTAAGCTTGGGAAAAAATAGCTTATGAAAAAGACGAAAAAACCGCTCAATGAGCGGTTTTTTTATTTACATACGTTGGGGTAACTGTATTCCTAATAAACCTGTACTCTGTTCTAATACTTTGGCTACTTCTTGACAGAGTTGAATACGGAAATTTGTTTTTGCCTGATCTTCCTCTCCCAAAATGGAAATATTTTGATAGAACGAGTTGAAAAGCTTTACTAAATCATAACTGTAATTCGCAATTAATGCAGGGCTGTATTGTTTTGCTGCCTGTTGAACCACTGTTGGGTATTCCAATAGGTGTTTGATGATTTCTTTTTCTCGCTCCTGTATAGAAGTTGTCTGGGTATTTGTTTTGCGTTCCCCTGCTTTTCTTAGAATAGATTGGATACGTGCGTAGGTGTATTGTATGAATGGCCCTGTATTTCCCGTAAAATCTACAGAACTTTCAGGATCAAATAGAATACGTTTTTTGGGATCTACTTTTAGAATGAAGTATTTAAGCGCACCAAGACCAATGGTATGGTAAAGCGACTTTTTTTCTTCATTGGTCATCCCTTCTAATTTCCCTAATTCCTCGGCTATTTTTCCTGCTGTAGTGCTCATTTCAACCATTAGATCATCAGCATCTACCACGGTACCTTCTCGACTTTTCATTTTTCCGTGCGGTAAGTCAACCATTCCATAGCTTAAATGATAAAGAGAGTCGGCCCAAGTGAAACCTAATTTCTTTAAGATTAAGAACAGTACCTTGAAATGATAGTCTTGTTCATTTCCCACAGTATAGACCATTCCGCTCATACTAGGATTGTCTTTATAGCGCTGTAGTGCAGTACCCAAGTCTTGGGTCATATATACTGCTGTACCGTCTGAGCGTAATAATAATTTTTCGTCTAGCCCTTCATCTGTCAAGTCAATCCAAACAGAACCGTCTTCTTTTTTAAATAAAATATTTTTTTCTAGACCTTCTTCTACTAGTGTTTTTCCTAATAGGTAGGTGTCACTTTCATAGTAATAGGAATCGAAAGCAACGCCCAAATTTCTATAGGTTACATCAAAGCCTTTGTAAACCCAAGAATTCATCTTTTTCCAAAGTTGTACGACTTCTGTTTTTCCTGCCTCCCAGTCACGCAACATCGTTTGGGCTGCTTTAAATAAAGGGGCATTTATTTTGGCTTCATCTTCACTAAGCCCCTCCTTCATTAAATTTGCAATTTCTTGCTTGTATTCTTTGTCAAAACGAACATAGTAGTTCCCAACAAGCTTATCTCCCTTTAAACCTGTAGATTCAGGGGTTTCTCCCTGACCAAATTTTTCCCAAGCCACCATGGACTTACAAATGTGAATTCCTCTGTCATTAATGATTTGGGTTTTAACCACTTTCTGACCACTTGCAGCTAAAATATTAGCAACCGAGAAGCCTAAAAGATTATTGCGAATGTGGCCCAAATGCAGGGGCTTGTTTGTATTGGGGGAAGAATACTCAACTAGAGCAACCCCTTTGGTTTTGTCTAGAGGCTGATGTCCATATTGGTCGTTACTCGCAATCGCATTTAATTGCTCAACATAAAACCCATCGGCAATTGATAGGTTTAAAAAACCTTTTACTACGTTAAAATCAGTTACCCACGACAGTGTATTGACTAGATGAGCACCAATAGCTTCTCCTAAAGTTACAGGATTAGCTTTTATATGTCGCAATAATGAAAACACTACTAAGGTTATATCTCCCTCAAACTCTTTACGTGTAGCTTGATATTCAAATTGCGCTATATCATTCTGGTAATTAGCTATTAAATAGTCTGTTATAACGGGCGAAAGTTGGTCGGCTAATGCTTTCATGTTTGAATTTGCGCAAAGATACTTATTATGATTAAAAAATCTTCTTTTGGAATTATATCCCTTATCTTTAAAAGAAAAAATGCTCGTCAATATTTCTTATAACGAGCCTAAAATAACACGTGCCATTGAAGAAGAAGTAGGAAAACCTTTTGGTTTACGTGAACGTTGGGCTATGGGAGGAATTGGTTCAGGAAAATTATTTATTACTGAAACCTCTATCGATATACATAATTTATTGGTGTTAGATCAAAACATCAACCAATGCAATATTGAGCTTAGACCCAAAGGAATTATTGTTCATTTTAGAAGTCTTTTAGAAACCTATGGATTGGTCATTCCCTATTATAAATTAAAAATATACAAGGGTCGAGCAGAAGAATATTCTATATATAAAGATCATTCAACCATTAAAGTAGCAGCGAAAAACAAAAGCACACACGCATTTTTTAAAAAAATAACAAACGAAAAAATTAAGAATACGCCCCCATCCATAGACGACCTTTAAACTTAAAAGCTATGAAAATATTGGTCACCGGAGCAAATGGCTATATCGGCATGCGTTTAATTCCTTACCTGGTTCAAGCAGGTCATGAGGTCTATTGCGCAGTGCGCGATCCCGATCGTTTGTCTGTAAACACTTCATTAAGAAAGCAGCTCCACCTCATTACCCTAGACTTTTTAAACCTCCCTAAGAACAACCCAATACCCAAAGATATTGATGTGGCGTATTACCTCATACATTCCATGTCTTCTGATGTTGGTGATTTTTCGCAAATGGAAGCGCAATGCGCTCATAATTTCATCCACTTACTCGCTAAAACTAATGCTAAACAAATTATTTATCTAAGTGGAATTGTCAATGAAAAAAACTTATCCAAACATTTAGCTTCTCGTAAAAATGTTGAGGATATTTTGACCTCATCCCCTATTCCCACAACGGTATTAAAGGCAGGGATTATTGTGGGTTCTGGCAGTGCGTCTTTTGAAATAATTAGAGATTTGTGTGAGAAACTACCGGTCATGGTTACCCCTAAATGGGTAAAAACTAAATCCCAACCCATAGGCATTCGAAATGTAATGGAATACCTCACGGGTGTTCTTCTTCATCCTAAATGCTTGAATGATAGTTTTGATATTGGTGGAGCAGATGTTCTTACCTACAAAGAAATGCTGCATCGCTACGCTAAAAATCGTGGCTTTAAGAATTGGATCGTTAGTGTACCCGTAATGACTCCTCGACTATCGTCTTATTGGTTGCACTTTGTCACCTCTACCTCCTACCCCCTCGCAGTAAGTCTAGTAGACAGTATGAACATGGAAGTTGTTGTTAAGGACAATAGGCTACAACAATTATTAAATATTCGCCTTTACACTTACGATGAAGCCATTCAAATGGCATTTAAGCGTATTGCACAGAACTCTGTTGTTAGTAGCTGGAAAGACTCTATGGTGAGCGGAAGACTCAACAAAAAACTGAATGATTACATACAAGTACCTCGATTTGGCGTATTGAAAGACGAGCAATGTCTTGAAGGCATTGACGCTGAGTCAACATTTAAGGCACTATGGAAAATTGGAGGTACACAAGGGTGGTATTACGCTAATTTTTTGTGGAAGATTAGAGGATATCTAGATCAACTTATGGGTGGTGTAGGTTTGCGCCGCGGTCGTACGCATCCCGATAAAATATATGCGGGAGATGCTTTAGACTTTTGGCGTGTATTACTGGCCGACAAGAAGAAAAAACGTTTACTGCTTTTTGCTGAAATGAAACTACCGGGAGAGGCGTGGTTAGAGTTTAAAATTGAAGGGGATACTATTTTTCAAACAGCGACCTTTCGTCCACGCGGAATATGGGGAAGACTGTATTGGTACAGCCTTGTCCCCTTCCACTTTTTTATTTTTAAAGGAATGATTCGAGAATTGGCAAAGCACTAATTCTAGCGCTCGTCAATGGCCTTGAATGGTAAATTAACTTGTCCAGTATAGATTTGACGTGGACGACCAATCGGTTCATTGTTCATTCGCATCTCTCTCCATTGTGCAATCCAGCCTGGTAAACGTCCTAGTGCAAACATTACGGTAAACATTTCTGTTGGAATGCCCAACGCACGATAAATGATTCCGGAATAAAAATCTACGTTAGGATACAGCTTACGATCAACAAAGTAAGAATCTACTAGTGCTTCTTGCTCTAGTCCTTTAGCAACATCTAGAATCGGATCATTAATACCCAATTCGTTCAATACTTCGTCAGCAGATTTTTTAATTATACGTGCACGAGGGTCAAAGTTCTTGTACACTCTGTGTCCGAAGCCCATTAAACGGAATGGGTCGTTTTTATCTTTAGCTTTAGCCATATATTTTTTGGTGTCTCCACCATCTTTATCGATAGCCTCAAGCATTTCTAGTACAGCTTGGTTTGCTCCTCCGTGAAGTGGTCCCCACAAAGCAGAAATACCGGCTGAAACAGAAGCGTAAAGCCCTGCGTGTGATGACCCAACGATGCGCACTGTAGAGGTTGAACAGTTTTGCTCGTGATCTGCGTGAAGAATGAGAAGTTTATTTAATGCACGATTTACAATTTCATTTGATTTATATTGCTCTGTAGGACGACGGAACATCATTTGCGCAATATTATCAACATAACCTAAGCTACTATCACTGTAGTTTAAAGGAAGTCCTTTCACTTTTCTATGTGTCCATGCGCACAATACAGGGAATTTAGCCATGATGGTTACTATGGCATTGTACATATCTTCTTCAGACTCTACATCAACAGACTCTGGATTAAACGCAGTTAAGGCCGAGGTAAGTGATGCTAGCGCTCCCATTGGGTGTGCGCTACGAGGGAAACTTTTTAATATCAGTTTTAAATCTTCATCAACCAAAGACTCTTTGTGAATATCAGCTTGAAACTTATCTAACTGTTCGCGTGTAGGAAGTACACCAAAAATCAACAAATAACAAACTTCAAGAAAATCAGCGCCAGCTGCAAGATCTTCAATACTGTACCCACGGTACTTTAGTTCTCCTTTTTCTCCATTCAAGAAGGTAATTTCACTTTGGCATGAACCAGAATTCTTAAATCCAGGATCAAGGGTCACTAAACCTGTTTGAGCACGTAAGCTTTTGATGTCAATCCCTAATTCCTTTTCTGTTCCTTCAACTAAGGGAAATTCGTAGGTTTTGTCATCGTATATAAGTTGTACTTTTTTGTCCATAGTGTTTAATTCTTTTGCTCTGCAAAGGTACAAAAAAGCAAGGGCTTATAGAAATGAAAAAAGGGGGAATCACTTCCCCCTTTTTACTTCTTGTGTAAGATTAAAATTAAATCTTGAATGCACGACGTTGTGGAAAATAAGCCGTATCGGCAAGCTCCTCCTCAATGCGAAGTAATTGGTTGTATTTTGCCATACGGTCACTACGTGAAGCAGAACCCGTTTTGATTTGCCCTGTGTTTAATGCTACAGCCAAATCTGCAATGGTATTGTCTTCTGTTTCGCCAGAACGGTGTGACATTACCGCAGTGTAACCCGCGTTATGCGCCATATTTACAGCCGCTATGGTCTCCGTTAAACTACCAATTTGATTTACTTTAATCAAAATAGAATTGGCAATAGATTTTTCAATACCACGAGACAGGCGCTCAACATTAGTCACAAATAAGTCGTCTCCAACCAATTGTACCTTATCTCCAATTTTATCTGTCAATGATTTCCAACCGTCCCAATCATTCTCATCCATTCCGTCTTCAATAGAGATTATGGGGTATTTTGAAGAAAGTTCTGCTAAGTATTGTGCTTGCTCCTCTGAAGTTCTCCTAACACCAGAATCCCCTTCGAAAAGGGTGTAATCATATACGCCATCTTTATAAAATTCTGCAGCAGCACAGTCTAAAGCAATCATAACTTCTTCTCCTGCTTTGTAACCGGCATTACCAATTGCTTTAATGATGGTGTCTAGTGCATCTTCTGTTCCGTCTAATGTAGGTGCAAAACCTCCTTCATCTCCAACCGCAGTAGAAAGGTTACGGTCATGTAATACTTTTTTTAAGTGATGAAAAATCTCAGTACCCATTTGCATGGCTTTAGAGAAGGTTTCAGCAGCCACGGGCATTACCATAAACTCTTGAAATGCTATGGGAGCGTCGGAGTGTGAACCACCATTAATAATGTTCATCATAGGTACAGGAAGTGTATTTGCACTTACCCCACCCACATAACGATACAATGGCATACCTAGCTCATTGGCCGCTGCCTTAGCTACTGCTAGAGAAACGCCTAAAATAGCATTGGCTCCGAGTTTAGATTTATTTGGAGTCCCATCTAAATCGATCATCATTTGGTCAATTCGATTTTGCTCAAATACAGAAACGCCAACAATGTGTTCAGCCAATTGTTGATTTACATTATTGACTGCTGTTTGAACACCTTTGCCCATAAATTCTTTTCCTCCATCACGAAGCTCTACTGCTTCGTGTTCTCCTGTTGATGCTCCTGAGGGAACGGCAGCTCTTCCCAGCGTTCCGTTTTCAGTAATCACATCAACCTCTACTGTTGGGTTCCCGCGTGAATCTAGTATTTGTCGCGCATGAACGTTAATGATAATACTCATTTGGTTTAGTTTAATTTGGTTTCTGTTAGTTTATTAAAGTTTTGAACTGTGTAAATAGATATTTTGCATCGTTTGGCCCAGGGGCAGCTTCTGGGTGATATTGCACCGAGAAACACTTTTTAGATTTCATTTTAAGCCCTGCGACTGTTTGATCATTAAGGTGTGTATGGGTAATTTCTAGATCAGGATGAGCTTCTGCCTCTTCACGACTCACAGCAAAACCGTGGTTTTGTGAAGTTATTTCTCCCTTTCCTGTACTGTGATTCAAAACAGGATGATTAATCCCCCTGTGACCATTAAACATTTTAAAGGTGGAAACTCCATTGGCCAGCGCAATTACTTGATGCCCCAAGCAGATACCAAACAATGGTAAATCACGGGAAATAATTTCTTTAGCTACGGCCTGTGCTTGATGCAATGGCTCGGGATCTCCAGGTCCGTTAGATAAGAAATATCCATCAGGATTCCATGCTTGTAAAGTCTCAAAATCTGTATCGTAGGGAAATACTTTAAGATACACTCCTTGATCTGCTATATTTTTTAAAATACTTTGCTTTATTCCTAAATCAAGGGCGGCCACTTTTACAGGTGCATTTTCATCGCCAAAGAAATAGGGTTCTTTTGTAGAGACAGCAGATGCCAATTCGCGCCCCTCCATTGAGGGATAATTAGCGAGCTCTGCTTTTAACGCTTCTAAACGTTCTACCTCGGTGGTGATAAGCGCATTTTGAGCTCCATTTTCGCGAATATAACGCACTAATGCGCGAGTATCTACGTCTGAGATGGCAACCTTGTTTTGATCAGCAAAATAATCATAAAGATTATTAGTTCCCGCAGGACGGGTATGGTCAAAACTAAAGTTCTTACAAATTAAACCTGAAATTTTAATGGAATCAGATTGGCTATCAACTGCTACAGTACCATAATTCCCTATATGGGCATTTGTGGTTACCATAATTTGACCGAAATAAGATGGATCGGTGAAAATTTCTTGGTATCCCGTCATTCCTGTGTTGAAACAAATCTCACCAAAAGCTGTTCCTTCTATTCCGATCGATTTTCCGTAAAAAATTGTTCCATCAGCTAATAGGACTAGTGCTTCTGCTCGTTTATTGTACTTCATATTCTACCTTAAAATTTTTACAAAGAAACATAAAAAAAGGATAAACTCTTAGAGCTTATCCTTTGT
>WTJU01000096.1 GCA_011526285.1 Candidatus Arcticimaribacter sp. | reverse complement strand
CTATCGAAATCTGCCTCATATGTTTTCATAAGGTCAAACATGGCTTGTTTTTGAGCTACAAAAACATCTCTTACTTTGAAGAAGTCATCGTCAGAACGTTTAAAACCACGGTACTTTCTGTCACGTATATTCTTGATACCAAGTGTTTCATTGACCACAGCATAGCTTGGATTAATGAATCCAGACATATCAAAATCATACGGCAAAGGGATGATTTTTTTTCCTGCATATAATAGCTTCCCATTGTGTTGGTAGGCTACAGAAAAGTCGGTATTTCCAATCATGTATTGGAACATTGCGTTACGTATAGATGCATCGCTATCCATCGCCATAGGGTGTATATAACGCTCGAAAACTTGTCCTTCATGGCGTTTAGCTACTTTCTTATCGTCTTCAATCAAAAAGGCATTGATAGTTTCAACAACGGGTGTCTTTTTATTTTGATCTGTAAACTCTAGGGTTAAGCGCTTGGTCTTGAAATGATATGGTGTAACCAATTCAAAGAGTTTGTACACCATAAGTTCTTTTAAAATGTTGTCATTCTTATCGCTTTGTTTTAAGCACGGAACAACTAGTTTTAATTTTTTCTGACCGTCAAAAATAGTTTCTTTGGTTTGTTTTTTCTTGAGGTCTACTTTTATTGGCGGATAGTAGCATGTAGCACGTCTAAAGTTCCCTCTAGCGCGAATACCTATCTCCATTTCTTTCCACTCTCCATCTACTTTGTACTGGAATGGTGTGTCAAAATAAAGCGTGTCATTATTACTTTTTCGCAGTTTTTTAGGAGCGAAAGCAATTTTAGCCTCCATGGTTCCTGTAGTTGCAAAAAGTCCTTTTTCTGCCTCTTGTGCAAACATTAATGAAGCGCAAAAGAATAGGATTATGAATTGTTTCATATATTGCGTTATATATAGTTAATAATAACTATAAAGTTAAAAATAATATCCAAAGTGAATCAGTATTTCTCGATAATCAACCAACGTACCTTATACACCATGATCATCTCTATAGCAGTACCTTACATCTGCTACAGTAAAGAAATAATCTATAATATAGACCTTACGCTAATTAGTATTGCTATAATTTTCCCTTTGGTTTTTGCTATTCGTGGTGCATTTAGACGCCGTGAAAAAGCGCTTGAACATTTAAGCAAAACAAAGAGTGCTTTATTGGCAATTGAATATTCTTTTCTAGGGAGTAAATTAACCGAGGCAGAAAAGTCGGAAGGAATACAAAAAACACATGCAATTACTGATCGTTTAGTTGAGCACTTGGACGGCAGAACTCCAGAGAAAAACGAATTAAACGCTGCATTTCAAGCGTTAATTGATTTCATGGAAAACAATCCTGAAAGTGTAGGTAAAAGTATTAAGCAGAAGGCGTATAGTTTTCTTCAAAAGGTTCATGAAGGGATAGAGAATACATTGGCTATTCACACCCACAGAACTCCTATTAGTTTAAAGGCTTACTGTAAAATTTTCATCTATATATTCCCAATGATCTACACCCCAACCATTATCAATAAAATTGGGCTAGAAAATCCTGAATGGCTTACCTATTTTGTGGTTATTCTGAGTGAATTTATCTTGATTTCACTGTACAACATTCAAGATGATATGGAATACCCTTTCGATCAGCAAGGGTTAGATGACATTCGTTTGGATGATTTTCGCGCTAAAAGATAGAAGAGCGAAAAACAAAAAGCACCAACAAAAGCGTGCCTACCAAGAAACAGGCGCAACCGGTAAACAAGCATCCACGAAATGCTTCTTTTCCTCGTATCATCTCATCTCTCATAATCTAGTTTTTTATTGCCTCAATATAAAACTTTACGCTATCCCAAAAGCGAAATATCAATCCAACCACAGTAATTAGGAGGATAAAGAAGCGTATAATTTGTCGTTTAGAATAAGGCACAATCAAAAATAAAAAAACCTCTGCTTTCGCAGAGGTTTTGTGCGGGTGAAGGGACTCGAACCCCCACGCCGTGAAGCACTAGATCC
>WTJU01000063.1:1710-30646 GCA_011526285.1 Candidatus Arcticimaribacter sp. | reverse complement strand
TTGATTTTTCGCTTGAAAAGGGCTTGGTCGATTATGAACCAATGGCGAATGGGTCAGTAGAACTAATCAACAGTCCATACTTTACAACCCACTTGATTCAGTTAGAAGGTGGTGGTGTGTCTAATAATGGGGAACGGAATGCTTTTGAAGTTTTAATTGGTGTTGAGGGATCGTGCAAACTACATCACCAAGGAAACACCTATACAATAGGGCTAGGAGATTGTTTTCTTTTGCCTGCCGCAATGTCAGAATATGAATTATCTGGCAAAGGAAGGATGCTTTCCGTTACCGTTTAACTTGTTTATAATCGGATAGCAAAAGAGCATAGCTGAAATTATCACTCCAGCCTGAAATTAGTGGAAGGATTTCACGATGTCTCCCTTCTCGTTTCATGCCTAGTTTTTCTAATACCCGAATCGATTTTTCATTCTGAACAGCAACACCGGCTTCAATACGGTGCAAAAGAAAGCGGTTAAACGCCTGTTCAATCACTTTTTTTGCTGCTTCTGTGGCATAGCCCTTTTCCCAATGATCGGGATGTATGGTGTAGCTTATTTCTGCTTTTTTAAATCGTTTTGGGGCGAAGATTAGGCCTATTTCGCCAATAAAGCTGTTTTCCTTGTCATAGAGCGCCCACCCGAGATGATCTTTGTTTTCAGGGTCGAGTTTTTGTGCCAATATTAAACGTGTGCTGGCCTCGTTTTCTGGTACGCCAATGGTGTTAAAGGCCGCTACTTCCGCTAAAGCGTGTAAGGCGAAAACTGCAGGTACCTCTGCTTCACTAAGGGGGATAAACGTCAATCGTTCTGACTGAAATTCAAGATTCATTTACTTGTTTTAGTGGTTTTGAAATAAACAATTAGTGCAAGAACTTAAAAAGCCAACTCAATAAATGATTTGTGTCTAAATATAAAAAAAGCCCCTAAAAAGGGGCTTTGTAAAAAATGTTAATCTCGGGGTTTAGTTATTCAATGCTTCTGCCCCTCCAACAATTTCTAAGATTTCGTTGGTAATGGCTGCTTGACGCGCTTTGTTATAGGTCAGTTTTAACTGATCGCGTAACTCGGTAGCGTTGTCTGTTGCCTTGTGCATTGCGGTCATTCGTGCTCCATGTTCACTAGCAAAGGAATCACGAAGGGCTTTAAACAACTGCATTTTGATGCTTTTTGGCAGCAATTCATTAACGATCTCTTCTTGTGTTGGTTCAAAGATATAATCTGTTGTTTCATTGTTTTCTTCTTGCGAAGCAACAATTGGCAGAAGGGTTTCAGTGGTTACAACTTGTGTTGCCGCGTTCTTAAAACGGTTGTAGATCACCTCAACTTTGTCGTATTCTTTGTTGGCGAAACGTTCCATCGCATCGCTGGCAATCGAACTCGCGTTGGCGAAAGTCAGGTCATCGAAAATTCCGTTGTCGTTGGTTTTTACGGTGTGTGACTTAGAAAGTATATCGTCTCCTTTTTTTCCTAAGGTAACCAATTCGATGCTTTGCTGTGGTCGCTCTGCAATGTATTGGTTTACAGCTTTAATGATGTTTGAGTTAAACCCACCACACAAGCCACGGTTAGATGTTATGGCAATGAGCAAGACCTTTTCTACTGGGCGTTCTTGGGTGTAGGGGATTGGTGTATCCCCATCAATCGCCCCGCTTAGGTTTTGAATAAGTTCTGTCAATTTATCAGAATACGGTCGCATGGCAGTAATTGCATCTTGGGCTTTTTTTAATTTGGCCGCAGACACCATTTTCATGGCAGAAGTGATCTGCATGGTCGAGGAGACCGAAGCAATCCGATTGCGTATTTCTTTTAGGTTCGCCATAGCGATTTATTCAAATTGAGCGGAAATACTCTTGGCTACAGCATTAAGTGTATCGAGTACCTCATCGGTTAATTTTCCAGCTTTAATGGTGTCTAATGTTTCGCGGTGCTTGGTGTTGAGTTCTTCCAAGTATGCTTTTTCAAACGCTTTTACTTGGTCAACAGGTACATTGCGCAACAAGTTTTTAGACCCTGCGTAGATGATGGCTGTTTGATCTTCTACCGTATAAGGGTCATTTTGTGCTTGCTTAAGAATTTCTACGTTACGACGTCCTTTTTCAATCACATTTAAGGTCGCAGCATCCAAGTCAGATCCGAATTTAGCAAAGGCTTCCAATTCACGAAATTGTGCTTGATCTAGTTTCAATGTTCCAGAAACTTTTTTCATTGACTTGATTTGTGCAGATCCACCTACACGCGATACAGAAATCCCCACATTAATTGCAGGACGAACTCCTGAGTTGAAAAGGTCAGACTCTAAGAAGATTTGCCCATCAGTAATCGAAATTACGTTGGTTGGAATATAGGCTGATACGTCACCCGCCTGTGTTTCAATGATTGGCAATGCTGTTAGCGATCCTCCTCCTTTAACTTTGTCTTTTAGAGACGCTGGGAGGTCGTTCATGTCTTTAGCGATATCATCATCGGCAATTACTTTTGCCGCACGCTCTAATAAACGAGAGTGTAGGTAGAAAACGTCTCCTGGGTAGGCCTCACGTCCTGGAGGACGACGTAATAACAAGGATACCTCACGGTAAGCAACAGCTTGTTTTGATAAATCATCATAGATGATTAACGCAGGGCGCCCTGTGTCTCTAAAGTACTCTCCAATGGCTGCACCTGTCATAGGAGCATATACCTGCATTGGCGCAGGGTCTGAAGCGTTTGCCGCAACGATTGTGGTATAGGCTAATGCGCCTTTGTCTTCTAATGTTTTTGCAATTGCTGCTACTGTAGATGCTTTTTGGCCTACTGCTACATAGATACAGTATACTGGCTCACCAGCATCGTAGAATTCTTTTTGGTTAAGAATGGTGTCAATACAAACGGTTGTTTTCCCTGTTTGACGGTCACCAATTACTAACTCACGTTGCCCTCTACCAACAGGAATCATGGCGTCAATTGACTTAATTCCGGTTTGCATTGGCTCATTTACTGGCTGACGGAAGATTACCCCAGGGGCTTTGCGCTCAAGTGGCATTTCGTATAGTTCTCCTTCAATGGCTCCTTTACCATCTATTGGGTTTCCGAGGGTGTCAACAACACGTCCTACAATTCCTTCTCCAACTTTTACAGAAGCAATGGTGTCTGTGCGTTTTACGGTATCTCCTTCTTTAATTCCTTTTGAAGGCCCCAATAATACTACCCCAACATTGTCTTCTTCAAGGTTAAGGACCATTCCTTCTAGTCCAGAGTCAAAACGAACCAATTCTCCATATTGTGCGTTAGACAAGCCATAGACACGGGCAATTCCGTCTCCTACCTCCAATACAGTTCCTACTTCGTTAAGCGAAGAAGAGGCTTCGATGCCTGCGAGTTGGTCTTTTAAGATTGCTGAAACTTCAGCGGGTTTAATTGCTGCCATTTTTTAGTATTTAAGCGCTATAATTCGTTTGTGTCAATTCTCTCTTTAGATGATCTAGTTGGTGAGCAACGCTAGCGTTGTATTGCAAATCGCCAATGCGTAAAATGAAACCTCCAACTATGGATGGATCAACGTTGTTTTCAAGGCTAATTTCTGCAGAAGAAAGTTCTTTGGCTTTTGCTAGAACTACTTTTTCTAATGCAGGGGTTAAAGGAACTGCTGTTGTTACTATTGCGGTTTCTTTTCCTTGGTGTTTTTCTAATAAGGTTAAATAGGCTGTAGCCACTTGATCTAGAAGATCAATACGGTTGTTGCGTGTGAGCAGATCAATTAGCTGATTGCTCAAAACATCTAGGCCAGAAAACACTTTGGTAAGGGTTTCTTGTTTGGTAGCGTTTGGGATAACAGGGTTCTCTAGGAAACTCAAGAGGTCGCTGTTCTCTGCAAAGGTTGCCCGAATGGTTTGCATGTCTTTCGCCACTGCACTTTCTTTCTTCCCGTCGAGGGAAGTACTCAAGACGGCTTTGGCATATCGTAAAGCTGCACGCGTGTTTTTCATCGCTTATTTAATCTCAATGTCGTTCACTAGTTTTTCAACCAATGCTTGTTGTTTTTTCTCGTCGGCCAATTCTCCTTGAAGTACTTTTTGAGCAATGTCAATAGACAAGGTTGCTACTTGGTTCTTCAATTCGTTAATGGCTGCGTTTTTTTCTTGCTCTATAGAAGCTTGTGCTGCAGCTGCAATCTTATCCGCCTCGGCTTTAGCGGCTTCTTTGGCTTCGTTAATCATTTGTGTGCTGGCTTTTTTAGCGTCTGCTAAAAGGGCGTCACGTTCTGCTCTAGCTTCTTTTAAGATGCGTTTGTTGTCTGCTTGAACCGCTTCCATGTCGGTCTTTGCTTTTTCTGCAGACGCTAGGGCATCTTTAATGGTGTTTTCGCGTTCTTCAACAGCGGTTAAAATGGGTTTCCATGCCACCTTTGCCAATAAGAACAAAAGTCCTACAAAAAGGAGTGTTTGCCAGAAAAAGAGGCCAAACGAAAATTCTTCTATTAATTTTTCCATGTGTTTTATTTAAATTCAATGAGAGAAATAAAGCTGCCGCCAACCGCGGTTCAGCTTTATTTCAAATGATTGTGTTTTAAACTGCGAATAAGGCAGCAAAACCAATTCCTTCAATCAAGGCAGCGGCAATCAACATCGCTGTTTGAATTTTACCGTAAGCTTCTGGTTGACGTGCAATTGCTTCCATTGCGGAACCACCGATACGGCCAATACCCATACCGACACCAATTACAACTAAACCTGCTCCTACCATTACTGGAATTTCCATAGTGTTTGATTTAAATTAAACAATCGTTTCATTACTCAAAGGAGTAAAGTTTTTAATGATGCTCGTGCTCCTCGGCCGCAAAACCAAAATAAAGAGCAGAAAGCATTGTGAATATATAGGCCTGTAAAAGGGCAACTAAAACTTCAATCAATGAAATTGCAAAAGCAAGTCCGAAAGACAATGGGCTTCCAAGCCAGCTTTTGAAAATAAACATCAAACCAATCAAACTCATCAATACTATATGCCCTGCTTGCATGTTGGCATATAAACGGATTAGAAGTGAAAATGGTTTAATGAAGACACCCAATACTTCAATTGGGATTAAGATGATGTACAAAGGAACTTTAGCATACCATGCCATTGAACTTCCCAATGGGTCGAAAATGTGCAACCAGTAGTCTTTTGTTCCTGTTAGGTTGGTAATCAAAAAGGTGAGAAGGGCCAAGCCAAAGGTTACAGCAATATTGCCTGTAACATTTACCCCTAGGGGGGTTAGTCCCAAAATATTTAAAAACCAAATGAAGAAAAACACGGTCAATAAAAAGCTCATGTATTTCTTGTATTTCTTTTCACCAATGTTTGGTCGGGCAATATCGTCTCTAACGTAGAGTACGATTGGCTCAAAAAAGCGACCAACTCCAGTAGCAATTCCTCCGTTTTTTTGGTAGGATTGTGCCAAGTTTCTAAACAATAAAAACATGATTAGAACAACAATCATCATGCTCACTACGCTCTTGGTAATAGAAAAGTCTAGTGGTTTAGCGTTGGTTGGGTGGTGCTCATCATCATAGCTGATGGTACCGTTAGCATCTGTCTTATAAATTTTATTGTGGTAGATGGCGTAGTAATTCCCGTCAACCTCAGCTACCGATTCACCGTGATGAAATTTAGACGAGGAAAAAACTTTCAGTCCGTTATCCCATAAAATTATTGGTAATGGAGCACCAATGTAAACGTGCTCTCCTTTGTCGTTAGTGTAGGAAAACAAACTAAAATCGTAGGCGTCTTGCAAGTGGTGCGCAATATACTCCTTGATCTCAGTTTTGAGGTCTCCAGATTTAGTTTCTTCCTTGGTGTTTGCAAGGCTAAAACTTGTGAAAAATAAA
Organism: Candidatus Arcticimaribacter sp.; assembly: GCA_011526285.1. Taxonomy (GTDB): domain Bacteria; phylum Bacteroidota; class Bacteroidia; order Flavobacteriales; family Flavobacteriaceae; genus Arcticimaribacter. Next base: position 24,807 of record WTJU01000063.1, on the reverse strand, counting down.
GCGAATAGAACCGTTGTTTTTTGGATCTTTTGTAAAATAGTAGTGTAGCTATTCATTCGGACTAAATTTCGTGTGCAAATGTAGTGCTTTAAAGCTAAAGGAAAAACCCTATAACACTATAATTTATTTAATTTGTTAATTAAGGCTCCTGTTTCTAAGATTAGGCCTGAAAAGTAAGGAACAAAAAAACTAAAACGCTCTACATTTATTACGCTTTCGTCGGCTTTAAAAAGGGGGAGTAACAGTAGAAAGAAAAGGGCGAATTTTAGTCCGCTAGCCAAGAGGTAGATCCACGCAATGGAATGACTTAGTCGCTCGAACGCTCTCAGTAGAGCAAAGAGCAAGAGAAGGGTTAAGAAATAGTTTCCTAAATAACACTCCCAAAAAAAGACGGTATTGGGGGAAATGTCCATGAGTGATAAAGCAGTGAAGTGCATTGCCCCGATAAAGATAAAAAGCAGGGTAAACCACAAAAAAAAGAGGCGCATTTTTAAGAGATTTTCTTTGTTTGTTGTTGAATGAGGCGAAGAATGATGATGAGCGCTAAAACGCAAAAACCGAGGGTAAACCACGGTTTTGAGGTTGAATAGCGCAAATCAAAGTGGTTTCCCGTTTGTACAGCAAGGTACATGAGCAACCCTATTTGAATGGCTAGAGAAAAGAAAACAAGCCAGCGGTTAGGCTGTTTTTTCACGCTTTCCTGAGATAGATTTAACGTCTGCTGCTGATTTCATTGAACACTTCGCATTGAAAACAGCCCCAGATTCTACAATGAGTTTTCCAATCACTACTTCTCCTTCAATAATGCTTGATGCTTTCAAGGAAAGGCTTTCTTTAACCTCTATACTTCCGGTGAATTTTCCTTCAACATCAGCATAGGTACAGTTTACTGTTCCGTTTATAACGCCTTCTTTCCCAATAACTACTTTCCCAGAGGTTGTTATAGATCCTTCTAAGGTTCCGTCAATTCTAAAGTCTGCCTCAGAGACTATTTCTCCAGTAATTTTAGTGCTTCGTTCTATTCGGTTAGGTTGTCCGTTGTGATCGTTGTTTTTCATTCTTGAGGTGTTTTATGGATGGCTTCCCAGCTTTTGAATCGCTGAATTTGTTCATATTGAGCCGATAAAAGTACAAAATTATTTACGTTCTGTTCGAAATTTGGAAGTTCGGCCCATTTTTTAAGAAAATATTCAGTTTCAGGTAGTTGTTGACGACTGTGTATGACAATGAAGTGCGTTTTTCGGCTGTAGGCGTCTTGTGTGATTTTCCATGCTTGTTTTTGTTCTTCATCAAGGCTTTTGCGCAGTGCAGCAAGCAATTGGTCTAAAGGTTGTTCAATGGGAAAAGACAAGACCCATTTGTAGGTGTTTAAAACCAGCGGTTTAAACTTTAGTTGGCGCTCTTCGTCTAGACGTGTTAAGGTTGTAATGGCTAAATTGGCTTCTCTAGCGTTGGGATAAAGCTCAACTAATTTTTTTAGGTTTTGAATGTAGGCTTCTTCACCGTCTAAACGCCCAAGTGTAATGGCCTTTAAAAAGGCAACTTTTGGGGCTAAGGGGGTTCCACTCACAATGACTTCAAGGTTTACGCAAGCGTTTAGCACCGCTTGAAATTCTTGATTTAAGTAGGCCCTGTAGGCGCGCTCGTAAAGCCCGCTTGGACTTTGGTTTTCTTCAAGCTTAAAGTTCTCTGGATCTTTTACAATTTGGGCAAAAGGAGAGTCTGGGTAACGCTCTAAAAGGGTTGTTCTATAGCTAATTGCACGTTCTGGATCTGTGTTTTCCAAAATCTTAAAGGTGTGGTATAACGCGCTTACTTCTTGGGTTTCGCTGGGTTTTAATTGAAACACTTTGTCTAAGCGTGAAAGGGCCAAAGGGTTGTTTTTAAACTTTTCTTTGTAGATTATTCCTACATCTAAATAGGCTTGCCTCCTGTCTTTTCTCAAAGCTGCAAGGGCAAGGGTATCGGTAGGAATTTGTTCTACAAAAAAGTCTGGTGTTTCAATAAAAAACGAGGCTGTTTCTTGTTCTTGTGACGTTTTTTCTTCTTCAACACTCGCGCTGTTTATAACAGACTGTCTGTTCCAATTATCGCTGTTTGGGCGATTTCCCCAGGTCGATAAAAAGGCTTGTTTTCCTTGAACAACTAGGCGTTCGTTATAGAAGTAAAAGACGTTTGCTGGGTTGTTTCCAAAACTAAAGAACCCTTTTTTATCTTCTTCAATAGCGGCTAATTCTTTGGCGCGTTTCTCATCGATTACATTCTGGAAAAAGCTAAGCTGTTCTTCTTTGGTCATAGCCGCCAAAGAGAGTATGCTATCGGTTGAGCGGATCACTTGTTCTAGGGCGATAACCTCATCTAAACCGTCGCGTTCTCGTTGAATGTTCATTTTAAATCGGCCTTCCTCTGGAATTTGTCGCAACAAACTGTCGAGGTATGCTCCTGTTTTAACATATCCTCCTGCCTGAAAATAATAGTCTGCCAATTCTCTGTAATTAGCAATTTGTGTAGAAGTGTCTATGTTCGGGCTTCGAAGGGATTTATTGAAGTAGCTAAGCGCCAAGCTGTCTTGCTTTTGGCTTAGCAAATAGCGCGCCTCTTGTTGGTGTATAAGGTGGAGATAGGGTTGGTTCTCAAACAGCTTACTCAATCTTTCTAGTGCGGGTAGTGGACTAACAGAGTCGAGTTGTGCTTGCAAGCGGATGGTTTGTAGCTTGGCCTGCATCCAAAAGATTCTAGGTGCCTTTCGCTTCCATGAAACAATGGTTTGAAACGCTTGTCGCGCACTGTCTATGAGGTGGACTCTTTCGAGTAGTTGTGCTTCTATGTATCGGTAGCGGGCTTTGGTTGTTTTGTCTTTCTCTGCCAGTGCCGCTTGTGAAATATAAACCGCTGCAGAGTCTTGGTTTTTAAGATTAATGTAGGCTTGTGCAAGGGTTGCATTGACGTCAGAAAACAATGGTGCGCCAAAAGGGATGCGTTGTGCTAAGGGTTTTAGGTTGTCTACAACCAAGGCATTGTTCCTTAAACGCAAATTTGTTTTTTCACGCCAGAGTCTTGCCTCATAGTAAACGTCTTCGTTTCCAAAGTATCCCTCTAGCAGGTAGTTAAAGGCTTCAAGGGCGGGTAAAAATCGGCGATCAAAATAACGCGCTTTCCCTAGAAGTAGGTAAGCATCTTGAATTTGGCGGTTTCTTTGCTTCCCCCCTATATTCATGGAGTGTTTTTGAATGGCTTTTACCGCTTTCTCTTCGGCTAAATTAAAGCTGGGAATACTCGCTTTATTTTCTTCGTCTTCTCCTTGCAGCACAATGGGCTCTACAGGGAGGATCGCTAAAAAATTATCTTGATTGTTTTGGTATAAAACTGCTTTTCCTATTTCAAGAGCTTCTTTTCCATTGAACAGAACATTGAATTTGGTGTTCAGCGCATGGTATTCTCGGTTAACCAAATTGTTCTTTTGGGTGGAACAGGCCAAAACCATTCCCCCGAGGAAAGCTAACAGTATGGTGCGTGTTTTGTTGGTCAAAAAACAGCTTTAGTGTTATAACTAAAAAAGGAGGTTTTTAGTGTGTTATTGCTCCGAAAAATACGTCTCTAATTCTTTGAGGGTTGCTGCGCTTTTTGGCGTGTCTTTAATCACTTCTCCTTTTTCGAGTAAAACGATCCGGTCACAAACATCGGTTACGTGGTTCAAATCATGAGAAGAAACCAACAGGGTTGTTCCTTTGTTTTCATCGCTCGATAAAAAGTTTTTCAAGCGAATTTGCGAGCTGGGGTCAAGGTTGGCAAAGGGCTCATCAAGAATAATAAGTTCGGGTTGTCCTATAAACGCTGCGGCTAATCCTATTTTCTTTTGGTTTCCTTTTGAGAAGTCTCGGATGTACTTTTTTTGATTTAAAACCTCCCCGTTAAAAAACTCCTCAAAACGCACCAAGAAATCTTTTAGGGTTTTAGGATCAATTTTTCGAAGTTGGGCGACAAAATCAAAATACTCTTCAGGCGTTAGGTAATCAATAAGAAAGTTATCGTCGACAAAAGCTGCGGTTTGATTTTTCCATGCCTCGCTTTTCGCCACATTAATACTATTTATGGTTACTTCTCCAGAAGAGGCTTGAATCAAGTCTAAGATTAAACTAAATAAGGTGGTTTTTCCTGCACCGTTGTTCCCAACTAGGCCAAAGTGTTCTCCTTTTGTGATGGTGAGTGAAGAAAGCGAAAGAACGGTGGTAGATCCGTATTTTTTGGAAAGATTGTTAACGTTTATCATGTGATTATTTGTTAAATGCTTCAATGGTTTCATGTTTCTGCTTGATGTAGAGCTGGGTAATTTTCTCTGCCATTTGTTGGCGGAATACTAGCCCTAGAACACCAGCGCCAGCAAGGCTAACAATTCCTGCTGTTGGCGAGACAAATTGTGCTGGAACACCATATAAAACCGCTGGTAAAATCATTTTTGGAATGGTGAGTAAGAATTGATTGAGCGAAAAGGCTTGTGTGTTTTCAAATGCTTTTGCTTTAACGTTGAGCTTCATTGGGCTTTTGTTAAGTAATCCTCCAAAGAGTGTTATCCATGTTCCCAAGCCTATATTGAAAAAAGATCCTGCTATTATTATTGCTAAAACATCCCAGCCAAAGTACAGGTAGGGAGTAGATAATAATGCGCAAAAAGCGGTAACAAATGCCATGAGGTTCCACTTAGACAAAAGGTATTTTTTATAGGAAAGGTTTTGTGTCATCAGCAACTTGTAATAGCTGCTGTCCCAAGCAGGAACATAATTCCCAAAGGTTAGGGTAAACCCGCCTGTCACAAACAAGCCTGCAAAGGCTAAAATATAGGGTTGGTTACGATAGATTTCTTGTGGGAAAAACACCAGCCCATAAAATAAGAACAGAAAAGACATAACAACAATTTGTCTTGGGCGAACGTTTCGAATAATCATTCGTAGATCGTTCTTTAAAAAGAGTGCGTCTTCGCCAAAAACGTTTAAAAACGCAAATTCCCCTCCTCGAACTTGTGTCTTTTTTTGTTTCAACCCGGCATCCATATAAAGGCCGCGTTTTAAAAAAAGATAGACCATCCCGTAGCTTAAAAAGGCTGGGATTAAGAATGCGCCAAAGAGAACGGGAGTTTCTACTACTTGATCAAAAACAGTTCCAGCCATTTCCCCCAAATTAATCGCTGTGTATTTGTCTAACGCAATGGTGGCTGCGAGTAAAACAAGCAAGCCGACAAAAAAACGGTTGTCTTTGTTTATAATGTAGATGAGAAAATTGATGCAAAAGGTAAAGAGCGCTAATGCCCCCCACCAAGCAACCACTTGGGTTAGGAGATAATCATCACGATACATCGAGATAGCAAAAGGAAGGTAGATGATGAACGGGAAAAGGTTGAAACCTGAAAAAACGGATCGCAACAACACATGGTTGATGATTCTACTTTTCTTTATGGGCAACAAGATTAAGCTCTGAATGTTGGTAACTGGCAATTGTTGCAAAAAGAAACGCAAGATGAATTCAAAGAAGAAAAAATAAAGGAGAATACTGTTGAAAATTTCAACCGGCTCTTTGGTTTGAACAGCTTTGTTGAGGCCCGGATATATAAAGCTTGCGCCCAGAATAAACGCCACCAAAAAGTAGAGCATAACCAAAGTCATGATGATTTTGATGGACAGCTTGGTCTCCCACTGAGGAGCACGAAAAGTTTCTTTTCGCTGTAGTGAAAATAGATTCATTTTGCTTTTCTTCTCCTTATATGACGAAACCTCTTGCTTTTCGTTACAAGAACCATTGATTAATGCTTATTTTTACCGCAAAAAAAAAGATGAGTACCCATCAATTGCTAACGGTTCAATCTATTGACCGACTTACGCCCTCTGCCGTAGCCATCACGTTTGAGGTTCCAGAAACGCTGGCTCCTGATTTTGCTTTTAAAGCGGGGCAGTTCCTCAGCCTTGAAGCGATGATTAATGATCAAGCGGTTCGTCGTTCCTATTCGTTATGCTCTGCCCCACACGAAGGCAGGTTGACTGTTGGGATTAAAAAGGTGCCCAATGGGGTGTTTTCTTCCTTTGCTAATGATGAGTTGGCGGTTGGTCATCAACTTGCTGTTGCACCACCGGAAGGACGTTTTATTTATGTGCCCAACGGAGGGGAACAGGAATTGCTTCTTGTTGCCGCAGGAAGCGGTATTACGCCCATTTTTTCTATTCTTAAAACCGTTGTAGAAAAGCAGGCTAAAACTAACGTTCGGTTGATCTACGGAAATAAATCGCCAAAAGAGGTGATGTTTAAAAACGAAATTGAAGCCCTAGAAAACGACCATTCAGATCGGTTTAAGGTGCACTGGGTATATTCGCAAAGCAATGAATCAAATGCTCTTTTTGGGCGAGTAGATCGCAGTGTCATTAACTATGCGCTAAATCAAGCAGAAGAATTACCGCAACAAGTGTTTTTGTGCGGTCCGGAAGCAATGATAGAGACCGCCAAAGAAAGTTTAGTGGACGCTAAGGTAGATGCTGGTAATATTCATTTTGAGCTCTTTACCGCTACCGCCGCAGCTGCACCAAGTGAGACCAACTCAACAGAGCAAGTCGCGCTTTCAATCGTCGCAGATGGGGAGGAACACACCATAGAAACAACCGGAAAAAGTACCTTGCTTGATGCAGCGCTTAACCAGAAAATTGATGTGCCCTATTCCTGCCAAGGAGGGGTGTGCTGTAGTTGTATTGCGCGCGTGAGTGAGGGCAGTGCAAAAATGGAAAACAATCAAATCTTGACTGACGATGAAATTGAAGAAGGTCTGGTTTTAACCTGTCAGGCTTATCCAACCTCAGCAAAGGTAAAGGTTGATTATGACGATGTTTAAATTGTTCTGTTAAAACGGAGAGCCGTGCTTTCCAAAAAGGACAAAAGAAAGGATCAGCAAAAAGATTAACTCCCTTAACCACGTCCGTTTAATTTCTTCAAACAGCCGGGTTGACAATGCGGTGACAACCATAATGAGCAAAAGCCACGACATTTTGTTTTGTGCTTGAAAGAACAAAACAAACGTTAAGCCTGCCAACGCGGTTGCTAGCAAGGCATAAATCCCTAGGCCATAGGCAGCGCTTTTTGCGCTCATGTCTATATAATGGCGAAAAAGTGAAAGTAAAAGCACTACAAGAAGTAAAATCCACCATAAATTCCTGCGAAAAGGCGTTTCCCAAGGAAGTTCAAAGTTTACTGTAGAAAAAGAGAATCCGCTCAATAAATGGCTTTCTGGAAACAAGAAGGTCACAATAACTTCTAACAGCCAAAAGGAAAGTAACGGAAGTAAAGAAATTCCCAATGTCTTTAAATGCAATCCTCCCTGAAAGTACAGAATGACCCACAAAAGCGGAAATAAAAATAATCCTGGTGGATAAAAGAAGCTTCCTAGAAATATAAAAAATGACGCATTGAAGGTCTTTTTAATTTGGCCTCCAGGCTGATCAATTCCAATCGAATAGTTTAAGCCAATCCAATAGAAAAAGAAAAAGATAAGAATCCAATTATTCCATTGCGCTAGCGGTAGGGCGTAAACAAACAATGAAAAAAACACAAGGTGATAGTTCGCCTTAGTGGCCCAATAACGCTGTTTCACTGACCAGTCTACGGCGAGCATACAGCAGCTCAGCAACACTAAGGCTAGGTTTCTTTCTCCATCAAAAGGATAACGAACTCCTGCGTCAAGGGCATGGCTATAAACAGCCAGTCCCAAAAGAACTAACGCAAGGAGGTAGCTAACTATGGATGATTTGTTGAAAAGGGTAAGAATCATTGGTTTTGTTGTAGTTCATGGGCATAAAGCTGTCGGCCTATTTCGGCTAAAAAGGGAATTCCTTTGGTTTCGAACTCATAAATGTTGTCATTAAAGGTTTGATTTTCGTTAACTAAAACGGTGGCTGCTAAGAGAAATTCAATTCCTTTTTCTGTGTCGTTGATGTAGGCAACATCTGTTAACGTGCCATAAGCATAGCCCACTTTGTTGTAGATTCTAAGGTCTTCCCGCATTTCTCCTTTGGTGTCTCCATAGAGAAAGAATTTCCCATAACTGTCATAGTATTCTTCGCTGTTATTGTACTGGGTTATTTGACTTTCTTTTGTGTTGCGGCTCATCCAAAAGCGAAGAAATTCGAGTTGTTCTGTCGTTAAATCAAACCGCTCGGCTGGTGTATAGCTGTTCGGGAAGATTAAGCGTTTTATCACTTCTAGGTGGGCGCTTAACGCCATCCAGTTTTTAAAAGAAAAATCCATTGGTTCAAGAACTTTTTCCCCAGAGCTTAGGTAAGCTTTTCCTTTTTTCTGTGACTTTAGGTTAACACGCTCAATTTGTTTTGAGTGAATGCTCTTTTGGTGATAAAGGGTGTCTTTGTTGTTTAAGAAAACATACTCCCAAGTGTTTTGATTGTCTGCACCAAATAAAAACTTGTGGCGAATTGCCGTGTGTTCTATCCCTATGCGTTTTAGCGCAGCATTAATTTCTGTCTTCCCGATAAAATCAAAAAGGTAGTTGTAGGCATCGTTATCGCTAACCAGAAAGATTTTTTTAATCAAATGCCCTATTGTGAGTTCTTGTTTTGGATGGGTGCTGTCTTGTTGTTGTACATGTTTCTTTGTCTCTGGATCTATAATGTGAAAGGGGGTGTTTAGGCGAATGGCAATGCCTTGCGCATTTAATTGTTTTATCTTCTGTAGGGCCAAAACCGCAATGGGTAGTTTTACCGTACTTGCAGGATAAAAATACAGGGAATCCTCTTGCTGAAAACGGTGGGCTGTGAAGCTAGGCTGGTTTTTTTCGTCGCGATTAACAGAAAGGTATAAAACTTGAACTTGGTGTTGGTCCAATTGATCTGCCACGGTCTTAATCTTACTTGCTTGGCTTTGCATGATTTTGTCCAACGGGTTTTCTTGCGCATGCAAAAAAGTATTGGCTAAAAAAAGCAGGAGCAAGAATATGGCTCGTTGAGGTAAATTTTGCAGAATGCTTGGCGTTATTCTGACCATATTTTTCATACTTTTGCAAGGTAAATAAAATACTTCGCTCAACATGAAAGAAATCTTTGAAGCAATAGCCTGGTTATTTGAAGAAGTTCTATTTGTTCCTCACCAATTTTTATCTGATTTGGAATTGAAAAACTGGTGGATCGCTAATGGGGTAAACTTCCTTTTCCTCCTTGTTGGTTTTGTAGCCATGGTATACTGGGTCAATCAGTTAAAGATCTTTAACGATAGAGGCGAGGAAAACAAAGACCCTTCGGCTCACTCTTTCCTATAGGTCAAAGCCTAAATCTTTTCGATAGTTCATTCCCTCGAAAGAAATTCCTTCGATGGTAGAATAGGACTGCTTTAGTGCTACTCTAAAATCTTTCCCGTAAGAGGTTACTGCCAGCACACGCCCCCCAGAGGTTACTGTTTTGTTTTCTGCAAGTTGCGTTCCAGCATGAAATAAAAGGCTTTCGGTTTCTTGTTCAAGTCCTTCCATTGTTTTTCCTTTTGCATAGGCTTCTGGATAACCGCCTGAAACAAGCATAACGGTAGTCGCACTTCGGTCATCAACATCAAGCGTAACAGCGTCTAAGTTTCCTTTTGCTGTGGCCATTAGCAACTCAACTAAATCGTTCTTAACGCGCGGGAGTACAACTTCTGTTTCGGGGTCTCCCATGCGCACGTTGTATTCAATCACATAAGGATCTTCTCCAACTTTAATTAACCCAATAAATACAAACCCAACAAAAGGAAGGTTTTGCTGTTGAAAGCCTTGAATGGTTGGTACTACAATGCGCTCGTGAATTTTCGCTTCAAATTCTGCTGTAACAAACGGAACGGGTGAAATTGCCCCCATTCCTCCTGTGTTCAGACCTGTATCTCCTTCGCCAATGCGTTTGTAGTCTTTGGCCATGGGGAGGGTTACAAAGTTTTTCCCGTCGGTTAATACGAAACAGGATAATTCAATCCCGTCTAGAAATTCTTCTACGACAACTGTTTGGGAGGCTGCGCCAAACTTTTGATCGACCAACATGGCTTTTAATTGGGCTTGTGCTTCCTCCAATTCGTCAATAATCAACACTCCTTTTCCTGCTGCAAGACCATCTGCTTTTAAAACATAAGGGGCCTTCATTTGAGCAAGGAAGTTGCATCCTTCTTCTAAGGTTTCTGCGGTGAAGCTTGCATATTGTGCTGTAGGTATGTTTTGCTTTTTCATGAATTCTTTGGCGAATTCTTTACTGCCCTCTAAACGAGCCGCTTCTTTTTGGGGGCCTATTACGGCAACATGCTCAAGCTCCTTGTCGGCCAGAAAATAGTCGTGAATTCCGTTGACAAGGGGATCTTCTGGGCCTACAACAACCATTTCAATTTTGTGGGTTAAGACCGCTGCTTTCAGTTTGTCAAAATCATTTACTCCCAAGGCTAGATTGGTGGCAATGGCTGCGGTTCCTGCATTTCCAGGGGCAACAAAAAGTTGATCACATAATGGGCTTTGAGCAATTTTCCAAGCGAAGGTGTGTTCTCTTCCTCCCCCGCCAACTATAAGTATATTCATGGGTGTACGTTTCGGTGCAAAGATAAAGAAGCTTGGGCTTTTGGCAGAGGTTTTTAGCTTGAATGATTTTACTGTTTCCCCAAGCGCTTCCAGCGGTAGGATCGAATAAAACGCCCTTGCTTTTTATCTACTAAATAAGGAGGCTTTTTCAAGAAGGCTATTAGGTAACCTTTTAAAACTGTAAAAATCCACGTAACCGATTTTTTGGTCCATCCGCCTTTTAATGCTGCCAAGACGCTCAATAAAAAGCCGTAGCGCATTCGGTAAAAGGCCTGTCCTTGTTCTTGTGCAATCGTTCCTTTGTAATGTGTGCCGACGGGCCTTAGATGTTTAACTTTTAGTTCTGTTAATGTTTTCACTTCATAACCATAATAACGCGCTAGAAGCTCATCTACGGTATCCCAGCCCATTGCTGAACGCAAGCCTTGCATGTCATCAAAACAACGGGTGTGGTATGCCTTAAAAGCGCCGCGTACATGGTCTAGTTTCATGGGGTGATTTAAAACCCATTGGCCTGATGAATTCTGTTCATAACAAACTCCTCCTGCAACTCCCACGTTTGCGGCTTGGAAAGTGTTTAGCACTTTTTCAAAATAGTTGGGAGGCAACAGCAAATCGGCATCCAATTTGACCACAACATCATAGGGAACGGACAGTACCTTGAATCCTGCCATAAAGGCTGCAACCACTTTTGCACCGGGAAGGTGTTCTTCTGATGATTGTTGATTGATGTATTGGGTGTTTGGGTAAGCCTCAACCGCTGCTTGCATTATTTTTTCTGTCTCGTCTGTAGATTGATCATTCACCAACACAACCTCAGCAGGTAGTGTGCTTTGCGCAAACAAGCTCTCCAGCAAACCAGAAAGATAGTTGGCTTCGTTGTGTGCAGGGATAATCACCACATACTTCATCTACAGGGTTTTTGTTGCGGAAAGTGCGCTAAATCGGGGACGTAGCGCTGTTGTTTTTTGGGTATGCGCCTCTTGTATTGGCACTTCAAGTTGTTGTTCACGGAGGATGTCTTTTGCAAAACTATACCACGACTGTACTTTTTCTCCTGCACAATGGTATATCCCGCCTTGGGGTGATTTGTCTATTAAGCGCAGTAAAAAGTGTGCTAAAAAATCTGTTGAGGTTGGGCTGCCAACTTGATCATTAACAACGCTTAACGCCTCTCCTGCTTTTGCTTTTTTAACGATGGTGCGGTAAAAATTATGCCCGTGGTTTTTCGCATACAACCACGCGGTTCGAACAACATAATGTTGGGGGTGTTTTAAAACCTGTGTTTCTCCTATCGCTTTTGATTTTCCATATTCGTTCAAGGGATTGGGAATGTCATCTTCTGTGTAAGGAATGCTTTGCTCACCATCAAAAACATAGTCGGTAGAAAGGTGTATAAGGCGGGTGGTGTGCTGTGAAGCCACGCTGGCCAAATGGGCCACTGCAGTAGCATTGACCAAATGGGCTTTCGCTTTTTCTTCTTCTGCTTTGTTTACATTGGTGTAGGCTGCGGTATTGATGCAAAAGTCGGGTTGGAGTTGTTCAAAAATTGTTTCAACTTGGGCTGGGCTGGTGATATCAAGCTCTTTTTTGGTGTAAAAAAACCACTGGTATTTTGTTTGGTCTAGTGCTTTCGCTTGAAGGGTTTTTCCCAATTGCCCTGATGCTCCTGTAACAAGAATGACTGGCTTATTTTTCATTAAATAATGGCCAATTTAAATCGCGTTTACTAATGATTTCTTTCCCTTTTTCGACTCCCCAATCAAAGTTAAAAAAAGGATCTAGCGGCGAAATTCCTGCTTCTTTTTGAGGGGCATAAGGCGCATCAACTTTATACAAAACGGTTGCTGTGCTTGAGATAACACTATACCCATGCGCAAATCCCTTAGGGATGTAGAGTTGGGTTTTGTTTTCTGCGCTAAGTTCAACCCTGTGGTGTTGCAAATAGGTAGATGATGTTGGACGAAGGTCAACAACAATATCAATAATACTTCCTTGCAGCACGCGTACTAGTTTTGTTTGCGCGGCTTCTCCTCGTTGAAAGTGCATGGCGCGAATTACCCCATACTGTGAAACAACTTCGTTGTCTTGAATAAAATCAAGGGAAGGTAAAGCTGCTTGTAGTTTTTCTCGATTGTAGGATTCGGTGAAGCTTCCCCGCTCGTCTTGATGGGTCTGTGGTGTTAGTTCAAAACAGCCTTTTAATGGGGTTTCGTTTACTTTCATCGTGCAACAAAGGCGTTAATGGCTTTTCCGTATTCACTTTCTTTTTGTTGAAACGCCAATTGTTGAAGTTCTTTTTTTGAAATGGCTCCTGATTGATAGGCTGCAATTTCTGGGGAACCCACCAATACTCCCTGACGAGATTGGATTGCTTGTACGTATTGACTGGCTTCAATTAACGACTCTATTGTGCCCGTATCTAACCAAGTAGCGCCCAGTTCCAACGGATGTACAGTAAGGGTTCCTGCGTTTAAATAATGTTGGTTTATCTCGGTAATTTCTAGCTCTCCGCGTTTAGACGGTTTTAATTGTTTTGCTTTTTCTACAACGGTTCCGTCATATAAATAAAGCCCAGGAACAGCAAAAGATGATTTTGGTTGTTCGGGTTTTTCTTCTAGACCAATTACTTTCTGGTTTTCATCAAATTCAACGACGCCGTAGCGCTGTGGATCTTTCACACGATAAGCAAAAATTTGTCCGCCAACAAAATGGTCGTTTGTTGCGAATTGCTTCAATTGTTTGGATCCGTGAAAGAGGTTATCGCCTAAAATTAATGCCACATTCTCGTTCTTTATAAAGGTTTCTCCAATGATAAATGCTTCGGCTAGCCCTTTTGGGGTTTGCTGTTCGGCATAGGAAAACGAACATCCCCAAGCAGCACCATCGCCCAACAGTCGTTGAAACAAAGGCAGGTCTTCAGGGGTAGATATAATTAATATTTCATGAATCCCCGCAGCAATGAGTGTAGCCAAGGGGTAATAAATCATGGGCTTGTCATAAATGGGCAAGAGTTGTTTGCTCACAGACAAGGTGAGTGGGTGCAAACGTGTCCCTTTTCCTCCTGCTAAAACAATTCCTTTCATAGTATTAGCCCTTTAAATATTGTTCAAGATAGTGCCTTAGGGTTATCTCTAGCGCATTTTCAAAAGAAACTTTTGGCTTCCACCCCAACTCGTTTTGAATTTTTATGGGGTCTATGGCATAGCGATAGTCATGCCCGGGTCGGTCTGAAACAAACTTAATTTGCGCGCGATATGATGTTCCGTTTCCTTTTGGATGAATTTTATCCAAGAGGGTTAAAATTGCATCGCAAAGGGCAATGTTACTGTGTTCATTGTTCCCGCCAATGGCATAGGTTTCTCCTTTCTTCCCTCTGGCTAAAATGCTTGATATTGCTGTACAGTGGTCTTCGACATAAAGCCAATCACGAATGTTCTTTCCGTTACCATAAATGGGAATGTCATTCCCTTTAAGGGCATTGCGAACAATGGTTGGAATGAGTTTCTCGGCGTGTTGGAAAGGACCAAAATTGTTGGAACAATACGACAATAGTGTGGGCAAGCCGTAGGTGTGGTGATAACTCCTCACCCAGTGGTCTGCTGCTGCTTTAGAAGCGCTATAAGGGCTATTAGGGGCATAATTTGATTGTTCGTTGAATGCGCCTTTTTCTCCTAATGAACCAAAAACCTCATCGGTTGAAATGTGGTAAAAGCAGGCTTTCTGGTATTCGGATTTAATTTGATTGGGCGATTCCATCCATAATTTACGTGCCGCTTCTAAAAGGGTGAATGTTCCTTTTACATTGGTTTCTAAAAATACTGCTGGTCCAGCAATGGAGTTATCTACGTGTGACTCTGCAGCAAAATTGATGACTATTTGTGGGGTATAGGCTGTAAACAAAGCTTGCATTTGTGCTTCGTTGGCGATATTCGCTTCCTCCAAAATACAGTTTCCCTTGGCCAACAAATCAGCCAAACGCATTGGGTTTGCTGCATAGGTAATTTTATCAATTACTACAATTTTAGCGGAAGGGTCTTGGGTGTGAAGATGATGAACAAAATGTGCTCCAATAAAACCTAGTCCGCCCGTTATAAAGTAGGTGTTTGCTTTCATCTTTAAGCTTCTTTTGGTAGCGCATCAGCAATTTTTCTGTCGTTTGACAAGCGTGGAACTTTGTTTTGTCCCCCTAGTTTTCCAATGGATTTCATGTAGGTTTGGAAGCCGTTTTTTGCTACATCGGTTACCACTAAAGGACGTAGAACGTTTCCTTGTATTAGGTCTTGATAATACACATTTTGTGCTTCCATTGCAGCGTCTAAGCGGGCCTCAAAAGACGTGCGGTCTTTTGGTTTTACATCAAATTCTACCAGCCATTCGTGATACGGCAGTCCGTTTTCTGGGTTAACCTGAGGGGCTACGGTAAATTCTTTGATTCGAATTTCTGTGTTTGCAGTCGCCTCTTTCATAGCGGTTTCCACTTCTTTACCTATCACATGTTCGCCAAAGGCGGAAATAAAATGTTTTACTCTTCCTGTAACGACTAATCGGTACGGATCTTTTGACACAAATTTTACGGTGTCTCCAATGTTGTAGCCCCATAGACCCGCGGTGGTGGAAAGTAGTAAGACGTAGTTTACGCCCAATTCTATTTCGCCAAGACTATAACGCGGAGGGTTTTCTTCTCCAAACTGATCTACAGGAATAAACTCGTAGAAAATTCCATTGTTCAGCAACAGTAAAAGCCCTTCTTTGTTTTGTTGGTCTTGATAGGCAAAAAACCCTTCTGATGCGGGAAACAATTCAATGGTGTCTACTTGTCGGCCAATTAGGTTTTTAAATACAGACCGATAGGGTTCAAAGTTTACACCGCCATAAACGAATAGGGAAAAGTTAGGAAATGCATCGCCTACAGCTTTACCTGTTTGTTGTTTTATTTTCTCAAAATACATTTGCACCCAAGAAGGTATTCCGCCAATAAGGGTCATTTTTTCGGGAAGGGTTTCTTCTACAATGGCATCTACTTTTTCTTCCCAGTCTTCAATGCAATTGGTTTCCCAGCTGGGCATTCTGCTTTTTTGAAGGTAGGACGGAACGTAGTGTGCCACAATCCCAGATAAACGCCCCAGACTTATTCCTCCTTTGGTCTCTAAGGTTGGGTTTCCTTGAAGAAAGATTTGTTTTCCAGAAAGGAAATTGGTTTTCCCTGTGGTGTGTATGTAGGTTAACAACGCATCGCGCGCAGCATTGATGTGGGTGGGCATAGATTCTTTTGAGATAGGAATGTATTTTGCGCCTGAGGTTGTCCCACTTGTTTTAGACAGGTATAATGGTTTACCCGGCCAAAGAACATCTAATTCTCCCTCAATTATTTTTTCTACATACGGGCGCAAACCCTCATAATCTCGAACAGGAACATTGGCTTTAAAGCTCTCGTGGTTGTGGATGTCTTTGAAGTTATGGTCGCTCCCAAAACGGGTGTTTTTTGCCTTTTGAATGAGCGTTTTAAGTGTTTTCTCTTGTGCCGCTATCGGCCGATTAATCCATCGTTTATTTTTGGCTACGATGTAGCGAGCAAAAAGTTTCGCCGCGAGTTCTTTCATCGGTTAATTTTGTGAAAAGTCAATAAAATTTTGTGGATCCATTGGGAAACCATCGCTCCAAAGTTCAAAGTGTAGGTGATAGCCCGTAGAAAACTCTCCCGTATTGCCTGCTGTAGCAATCACTTCCCCCGCTTCTACTGTTTCGCCTTGGGTTTTGCTTAAGTCAGCATTGTGTTTGTACACGGATAAGAGCCCATAGGAGTGCTCTAAAATGATTACATAGCCTGTCTCGGCAGTGTACTCAGAAAAAATTACGGTTCCTTCTGCAACCGCTTTTATAGGCGCATTTTCATTCAATACTATATCTACCGCATAGTGTTTGTTCACGGGGTCGTAGGGTTGAGAAATGTTTCCTAGTGCTGGGGGATAAAGTACAAAGTCGACTTTGCTTGTGCTGTTCGCCACAACAGAATATTTGTCTTCTTGTTCTACCAAAGAGCGCAGCAATGAATCTTGTTTGCTTCGCTTAGAAATGATTAATCCTCCGGTGTTTTGTGAGTCGGGGTTTATTAGGCTTTCTTCTAGTTCATCGAGTTGCACTTTTCCGGTTAGCACATTGCGGATGGCGCCAAGCTGTCGGTTAGATTGTTGATGAGCCACCAAAAGTGAGTCCAATCGAAGTGCGTTTTCTATGGCTTGTTTTCTCATTTTGGTAGAGGCATAGCCAGGGATGTATTCTTTTATGGGGGTGTAGGCCACTAAAGCAATTGTCCCGCTAAACAGCAATGAAAAGATAAAGGTGGTAATAATAATTACGTTTAGACGCGTCAACCTAAAGTAAAGTTGCTCCTCGAACGACTCTTCGTTGAGGATGACTAAACGGTAGCGGCTGAGGAGTTTTCGTTTCAGCCATTTTTTGCGACTCTCCGGTTTTTCCATGCCAGACAAATATAGACAATCCTTGTGGGAATAATTCTTTGTTTGAAAATACAAATCCTCCTTAGAGCGTTAAAATAATGTTTAACTTTGCTGCAAAAGCTAAATTATGATGCAAGCGACAATTTTTTTCGGGGCTATTGGACCACAACAAGTCATTTTAATTCTTGTTATTGTGTTATTGCTCTTTGGCGGACGAAAAATTCCCGAATTGATGCGTGGACTAGGTAGTGGTATTAAAGAATTTAAAAAAGCCACAAAAGAGGAAGAAGAAGAAGCGAAAAAGAAGGAATAGCTTTTCCTTTAATCGTTAATTTCTAGCGAGCTCAATATGCTGTTGAGTTCAAACATATAATCTCTTTTTGACACGGAAGGAGCAAAAGCAAAGCCTTCGACTACGAGCCATCGTTTGTTTAGGGTGTCTTCTACCATATAATTTACAAAAGGTCCGGCCATATAATCTCTTTTTACTTCCCACATTCCCTTGGTAAGATAGGCCTTAAACCCTGCTAGTTTTGTTTTATAAAAGTAGGGCAAGTACGCTTTTTCAGTAATCATGTGACTTTTTGGTAATCGCCCGGGTATGTGTTGTTCCCCAATGGAATCACGAATGGCAATGAGTCGTTGCAATGTAGGTTTTGAAAACGCCTCTTCTGGAAGGGTGTAAGCAATTAAATTCATGCTTCCTTTTTGAATGGGTTTTTCAATCCACAGGAAGTTCGCTGTGTCTTTTACAGTTTTGTAAGCTGTTGGATATAAAAGTGTTGCGCCAAATTTGTTGGGCAGATCTTTGTCTTTGGTCAACGATTTTTTTATGCGTCTAGTTTTCTCTTTTCGTTCATTTTCTTGAAAGGATCGAATTAGCAAAGAGGCGTTTTCTTTAATGTATTCGCCCATAACTTCTTGGTCTTCTCCTTGAACAATCGCTAAGATTTGCGGTCGTGCAAACTGGTTTTGAACGAGCTGAAATTTGTTTTCGGCACTTGTTCTAAACCAAAGTATGTTTCTTCCATGACGGCCAAAACCCGTGAAAGCCTCTGGTTCTAAATAGCGCAAACTAAAGCGTGGTTCGTCTAGCGGTAGACCTTCATATACTGTTGCTATCTGATTGCGAACTGTTTCTCCCAGTGCACCCTGCCACGCCTTTTTATTCATTACCACAGTTAGGTGATTAATGTTTCCGCTAGAGTCAGGCACAAAGGCCTGTTGCGGTTTGTTTTCACAAGAAAATAGGACAATTGCGATAAGGAATAAAAAGACGTTTTTCATTTTTCTTAGGTGTTTAGTGCGGCAATCCCTGGTAAGGTTTTTCCTTCGAGACTTTCTAGCATGGCTCCTCCTCCTGTTGAGACGTAGCTCACTTTTTCAGCAAAGCCAAATTGTTTTACTGCTGCTACAGAATCTCCGCCGCCAACAAGAGAAAAGGCTCCATTTGCTGTACTTTCTTCAATAAATGTGCCCAAGGTTATGGTTCCGTTGGCAAAGTTTGAAAATTCAAAAACTCCCAGCGGTCCATTCCATAAGATTGTCTTGGCTTGAAGCACAACTTTTTTAAAGTTTTCTAAGGACGTTGGCCCTGCATCTAAGCCTTCCCAGCCTGAGGGTATCTCATTGATATTGATTGTTTTACGTGCTGATTCGTTGGAAAATTCAGTCGTAGCAACAACGTCAACAGGAAGGTGGATTTGTACGTTTTTGGCTTTTGCTTTTTCTAACAACTCAAGGGTGTAGTCTAGGTAATCGTCCTCACAAATTGAATTTCCTACTTCTCCTCCCTGCGCTTTAACAAAGGTATAGGCCATTCCTCCACCAATGATAAGGTGGTCTACTTTGTCTAAGATGTTTTCTATAATGGTAATTTTTGAAGACACTTTTGATCCTCCTAAGATTGCCAATACTGGTTTCTCTCCTGTCTTGAGTACTTTATCAATGGCTTCAATTTCTTGTTGTAAGAGTTTTCCAACTGCTTTGTTTTCTTCAAAGTTCTCTGCAATAATGGTGGTTGAGGCGTGTGCGCGGTGTGCAGTACCAAAAGCATCGTTAATGTAAACATCTGCAAGATTGGCGAGTGCTTTTGCAAAATTGGTATCTCCTTGTGTTTCTTCGGAGTGAAAACGTAAGTTTTCTAGCAACAAAACCTCTCCTGCTTTTAGCGCAGCAGCTTTTGCTTTTGCATCTTCTCCAATGCAATCTGAAGCAAAGATTACGTCTTTCCCAAGTAGTTCTGAAACGGTAGCCACTATGTGCTTAAGTGATAGCGCTGGGGTAATTCCTTTGGGTCTGCCTAAATGAGACATTAAAATGCAACTCCCGCCTGCTTGAAGTACCGCATCTATGGTTGGTTTAGCGGCTAAGATTCGGGTGGTGTCGGTAACCTTTTGGTCATCGTTTAGTGGGACATTGAAGTCCACGCGAATGATTGCTTTTTTTCCGTTTAATTCTAACTGTTCCAGGGTTTTCATTGAAATAAAAAATTTTGCCAAAGGTAACTATATTTCTTGTGGACTCTATTTTAAGTTTTCATCAAGAGCAAAACTTCTATCTTTGGGCATGGAATTTTTGCACACGCTTGGTCAAAATCGCATAAAATCACTCATAAAAAGAGGGTTTGAAAAGAATCAAATCCCTCATTCTCAGTGTTTTGTTGACCCGGGAGGTCGTGGTGGTCTCGCTCTTTCGCTTGATTGCGCGCTTCACCTACTCTGGGACGAAATACCCGATTCTCATGAAAAAGCGTTGCAACACCCTGATTTACACTATGTTTACCCTGTATCTACGTCGGCAAATGTAAAAAATAAGCCAAAATGCAGTGATTTTTTAGAAGAATGGCGTTTGTTCATGAAAGAGCATTCTTATGGAAAACTTGCTGACTGGTTGTCCTTAATTGGATCGGAAAACAAACAAGGAAATATTGGCGTAGATGAAGCTGAAGATTTATTCAAACGATTATCGCTAAAAGCATTTGGCGGAAAAAACAAGGTTTGTGTGCTGTGGGGGGTGGAACGTTTGAATATTGAGGCAGCGAATAAACTTTTAAAACTGATTGAGGAGCCCCCGCAACAGACCTATTTTATTTTCATTGTTGAACATGCAGAGAATTTGTTAACGACCATTCGTTCGCGCTGTCAGTTCATTCATTTACCTCCTCTTGATGAAGCTACTATAAAAGAGGAATTGGTGCGCATTGGTTTAGATGATAAAAGCGCTACCGTTTCCGCGGCTTCTTCTGAAGGAAGTTTGGGTCGAGCAAAAGCTCAATTAGTGCAAAAAGAGGAAATAAAAGCGACAGAGGCTTTGTTGATTGACTGCTTGCGAATGAGTTTTCGTGCGGCAGGAAATCCATCCATAGGAATCGAGCTTATGCAATGGGCAAATGCTATGGGACAAATGGGAAGACCGAGCCAAAAGGAGTTTCTTCGGTTCGGCTTACAATTCATTCGTCAGGCATTACTCACTTCTTATCAAACAAAATCGCTGGTTCACTATACGTCAATGAATGCGTTTTCTCTTGATCGTTTTGCTCCTTTTGTTCATAGTGGAAACGCTAAAGAAATTGTCGCTCTTTTTGAAAATGCTATGTATGCGGTAGCGCGTAATGGAAACGGGAAAATCATCTTTACTGACTTCTGTTTGGGTCTTACTCGCCTGCTGAATACAAAAGAGGTCTAATTTCTCTTTTTATATACATAAACCACCGAAGAATATTCTCCTGTTATAAATGCCGCAAGGTTTGAGATTAATCCCCAGAACATTCCCCGTATAAAAGGACTGCTGTGTTGCTGTTGTTTTTCTGACAAGTAGGAAACATAGAACGCATCAAAAAACAATCCTTTTCGCTGTACAAGGGTAAAACCTAATTCTTTCATTAGTGCGGTGATTCCCGTTGCGGAAAAATGCCATAGATGACGCGGAACATCATATGCCGCCCAATGGTCTTTATAGTGTTTTGCATCCAACGATTTATAGTTGGGTAAGGCGAGAACAAACACACCGTTTGGGCTAAGTTGCTTTTCAAGGGTTTGAATTTGTTGCTTTGGGTTGGGCAGGTGTTCTAAAACATGCCACATACCAATGGCGTCAAAGTTCTTGTTCTGAAGTTCTTCTAAAGTGGCGAATAGGTTCTTGTGTTGGGGATTAAAATTGCGTGCCTTTTCGCTGGGTTCTATCCCATAGCTCTTCCACCCTTTTTCCTGTAGGTAATGCACAAAATCTCCTGTTCCGCAACCAAAGTCTAGATAGGCTATGTTTCCTTTAATGTGTTTGCTGATCCACCGCTCTTTTTTGGAAAACATGAACGTTTGAACCCATCTGTAGATCCGGGCATAGAATGTATTTCTTTTGTTTCCGTGCGAGATATATTCTTCTGAAAGATAAAAGTTCGGCAGCTCCTCCTCTGCTGGAAAGGGCTGTGTTTTTGCGATTTGTTTCTCTTGGTCTAGGTGAACCTCAAAAGACAAACCGCTAACCAAATGGTCTTTGGGTCGAGCAAGAATGTGTGGGGGTTCTTTTCGTTCCACGTGAAACATTATCGTCCCAGTTTTACCAAAAGCACAGAAATATCGCTGGGGTTAATGCCGCTTATTCGTGATGCTTGAGAGATGGTTTTGGGTTGTATTGTGCTTAGTTTTTCTTTTGCTTCGTGAGATAGGGAGGCTAGGCTGTGGTAATCAAAATTGTCTGGAATTTTAACTGCTTCAAGACGGTTGAGTTTGTCTGCGTTTTGCTTTTCTTTCTCAATATAACCCGCATATTTGATTTGTATTTCTACCTGTTCTTGCACTTCTTGCGAGAAATTATGCGCTGTAATGAATGAGGAAACTTTTTCTACTTGAAGCATTTCTGCTTGTCCAATGTTTGGTCGAGAATATATCTTGACCATTTTGTCGGATTGTTTTATTGGGGCAGAGTTTTTTTCATTCAAAAAGGGGTTTGCTTCCTGCGGAGTAATGCTGGTGGTCTGATAAAAGTTTAAAAGTTGAGCGGTATCCTTAATTTTATTGTGTACTGCTTCTAGCCGATCTTGATTGGCTAGCCCCAAGTTAAATGAACGTTCGGTTAAACGTAAATCTGCATTGTCTTGACGTAATAGGGTGCGGTATTCTGCCCTACTGGTAAACATTCGATAAGGCTCCTCTGTGCCTTTGGTAATCAAATCGTCTATCAAAACGCCGATGTAGGCTTCGTTGCGTTGAAGTATAAATGGAGCTTGGCCTTTGTGGTAAAGGTGCGCATTTATCCCTGCCATCATTCCCTGTGCTGCAGCCTCTTCGTAACCTGTTGTTCCGTTAATCTGCCCAGCGAAGAACAAGCCTTTTATAAGTTTTGTTTGAAGGCTGTGGGTGAGTTGTACAGGAGGGAAATAATCATATTCTATTGCATAGCCCGGACGGAAAAATTTAACCGATTCAAATCCTTTTACTTTTCGTAGGGCTTCAAACTGGACGTCCTGAGGCAGGGAGGTTGAAAACCCATTGATGTAGTATTCTATAGTGTTCCAGCCTTCGGGTTCGACAAATATTTGGTGGCGGTTTTTGTCTGCAAAACGATTTATTTTGTCTTCAATAGAAGGACAATAGCGAGGGCCTGTACTTTTAATCGCTCCGTTGAACATGGGTGAACGATCAAAACCAGAACGAAGGGTGTCATGCACTTCTTCGCTGGTGTGGGTGATGTGGCACGGGCGTTGTTTTGTGAGTGGCGTGGTTGAGGCAGAGTAGGAGAATTTGTCTGGGTTTTCGTCTCCGGGTTGTTCTTCCATTTTACTAAAGTCCAAGGAGCGACCATCAACACGTGGTGGTGTACCTGTTTTCATTCTGCCCGACTCAAATCCTTTGGACTGCAGTAGCGCAGTTAGTCCAATAGCAGCACTCTCCCCTGCTCTTCCGCCGCCAAAATTTTGTTCACCTATATGGATAAGGCCGTTTAAAAAAGTACCGTTAGTCAGCACAACTGTTTTTGCATGCACTTTAACCCCGGTGCTTGTAACAACACCTGTTATGGTGTCTCCATCAAACAACAGGTCGGTTACCATTTCTTGATAAAAATCAAGCATGG
>WTJU01000063.1:0-1610 GCA_011526285.1 Candidatus Arcticimaribacter sp. | reverse complement strand
TCTTTTGGTGCATTATTAAAAACAATCTTCTTCACGGTGCAAATATAGCTATAATGAAAAGATGCTGAAATGCGTGTTTGCTCGTATCTTTGCAAAAAAAAGAAATGGAACGCGTACGTTTTGCCCCTAGCCCAACAGGTCCTCTACACATTGGAGGATTACGAACTGCACTTTTTAATTACCTCTATGCACGAAAACACAATGGCGTTTTTGTGTTAAGAGTAGAAGATACTGATCAGAATAGAAAGGTTGAGGGAAGTGAAAACTATATCATTGAAAGTTTAAAATGGTGTGGGATAGAAGCAGACGAAAGTCCAGTGAAGGAAGGTTCGTTTGGTCCCTACCGACAAAGTGAACGCAGGGAAACATACGGTGAGTATATCAAACAACTGGTTGCTAATGGTGCGGCCTACTATGCCTTTGATACTCCAGATGAATTGGCTCAAGCGAGAGAGGTAGCAGAGAAAGAAACAGGAGGGTTTAAATACAATCACTCCAATAGAATGACCTTTAGCAACAGCCTTACGTTGGACGCTAAAAGGGTTGATGATTTATTGGAAAAAGGTGATTATGTGGTTCGTTTAAAAGTAGACGCCAACAGAGAGGTAGTGTGCAATGATCTTGTACGTGGAGTGGTGCGCGTGAATAGCAATGAATTAGAGGATAAAGTTTTGATGAAGAAAGACGGCATGCCAACCTATCATTTTGCTAATGTAGTTGATGACCATTTAATGGAAATTACAACGGTTATTCGCGGGGAGGAATGGCTTCCCTCTTTACCAATACATGAATTACTTTATGAAGGTTTTGGCTGGGACTCTCCAAAGTTTATGCACCTTCCACTAATTTTAAATCCATCAGGAAAAGGAAAGTTAAGCAAACGGGATGGGGATAAAAACGGCTATCCTGTTTTCCCGCTGCAGTGGAATGAATCAAGCGGTTATAAGGAACAGGGATTCTTGCCTATGGCGCACCTAAATTATATAGCACAACTTGGGTGGAGTTTGGAAGACGGTAAGGAAATTCAAACCCTTGCGGAAATGGAAAAGAATTTTGATGTTAGCCGGGTTCAAAAAGCAGGTGCACGTTTTGATTTTGAGAAAGCAAAGTGGGTCAACAAAGAGCACCTGAGTAGGCTTTCATCAAAAGAATTAATTGCAGGACAAGAAGATCTTTTCGAATCAATGAAATCGATTTTGGGAGACCGTTTAGAACATTGTGTTGAACTGGTTAAAGAGCGTTTTGAATTGTTGTCGGATATAGAGGTTCAGATGAATGTGTTCATGAACGACCCCAATGCCTATGATGAGAAATCTATGAAACGCATTTCGAAGTTTGATGTGAATGAAATTGGAGGCCATTTAAACGATTTATTGATCAACGGAACAGATAATCTAAAAGAACGAATTACTGAAAGAGCAAAGGAATTAGAAATTGGAATGGGAGCGTTTATGCAGGTGCTTCGTGTTGCAGTAGTGGGAGGATTAAGTGGTCCTGATCTCATGCCCTTGGTTGAACTAATTGGAAAAGATGTAACTTTAAGAAGAATAGAACGTCTAATTAGTAATTAACCTAAAACTACTGTTATGTCCTTATTTACCTATTTTGCT
>WTJU01000036.1 GCA_011526285.1 Candidatus Arcticimaribacter sp. | reverse complement strand
CGCTTATGGTCGTTCTGATATTAAAGTAATTGTTGGAGGAGTAGTTCCGCCAAATGATTATGATTTCTTATACCAATTAGGTGTAGTGTGTGTTTATGGTCTTGGAACAAAAATTAGTACTGCAGCGCTCGAAATTCTAAACCGTTTAATGGAGGATATCTAAATTTTTATTTTGGGTAGGTTTTTTAAAAAAAATTAATTCATTTCTCTTTCTGATCAGTTATACCCAAGAATTAATGCAAATTCCAACGCCATTTCTATTTTTTGATACGAATTAACCCAATAAAAAAAGACCTCACATTACTGTGAAGTCTTCTTGGTTTTTGTAGCGAGAGGGAGACTTGAACTCCCGACCTCCGGGTTATGAATCCGACGCTCTAACCGGCTGAGCTACCTCGCCATTTTTAACGCTGGCTAATATAAAAAATTTGATTGATTAAGTGATGATATCCAATATAAAAAAAGTCATTTTGTCTAAGCTTGTTTCTATTTTTTCAATATATTGTCAACCAAAGAAAAACCTATCATGGCTGGTAAAATTCCATTTTCATTAGAAATTGATTTTCACGCATCACCTCAATTATTGTTTCAGTATTTATCTACACCCTCAGGCCTTTCAGAGTGGTTTGCAGACAATGTAAACTCGAGAGGCGAAGACTTCACCTTTATCTGGGATGATAGTGAAGAGTATGCTAAACTATTGCAAAAGAAAACCAACGAAAAAGTACGTTACCGCTGGATGAACGATGAAGAAGATCAAGACGACTGCTATTTTGAATTTAAGATTGTAGTCGATGAGATCACTAAAGATGTCTCATTGATAGTATCTGATTTTGCTGAAGAAGATGAGCTAGATGAAGCAAAAATGCTCTGGGAAAACGCTATTGGTAGCTTAAAACAAGTTTTAGGCGCTTCTTAAGAACTATGTATTCATTTCAAGGTCAAACTTACACTTCATTGCATGAAGTGCCACAGCATATTCTAAACGCCTTTATTCATCATACCTCCCTTACAGAAACAATTGTATTTCGCGAGGGACTTCAGTTATTTTGGGAAGAGCACTACTTGCGGTTAATGGCGTCCATGCGAATTTTGCGAATGGAAATCCCGTTAAGCTTTACCATGGAACAATTATTGTCTGACATGGCTTCATTGTGTTTGGCACAAGGAACCCCAAAATTTACGGGGAAGATAAAGTTGCTTGTAGCTAAAACCGCTGTTCCTAGTTCTGAAAAAGCCATTCCGTCAACAGTCTATGCCATTGAATCAGAAAAAATAGAACATCCTCTAAACTATAAGCGGGAGCAGCTTCCCATAGATTTATACAAAGACCATTATATCTCTGCTGGGTTGTATGCCAGTTTAGAAACATCCTATGCAACTTGGCGCAATATGGCATGGACTTATGTTCATGAAAATGCCTATTGCGATGGAATACTCCTCAACGATAAGAAACAGGTTATTGAAACACTTAGAGGGGCGCTTTTTTTGGTGAATGGTCATAAAATTACAACCCCTTCATTGGGAATGGGAAACCGAAAAGGTGTATATCGTCAACAGTTTCTAGCGCTTTTAGACAAGCAAGACGAGTTTGAAATCGCAGAGGCCGAAGTTTCACCATTTGCACTTCAAAAAGCAGACGAACTTTTTGTTTTAGGTGATGCTCAGGGTATTTTTAGCATCAAACAGTACAGGAAAAAGCAATTTGACGATAAAATTACCCAACTGCTTTGGGCTAAATTCTCTGAACAATTACTTAACAATTCCTAATTGTAGTTCGGATTATCAGGCGTGTCTGCCCAAATGCGATAATCTCCTCCCTTTTTAATCATGGCGTTTCGCCAAATTTCTTCCGTAGGAAAATCAAAAAATGTTGTTTGTGGTTTAGGCGATTGTATGATCCAGCTTCCCAGATCAATTTCTTCTTCTAATTGTCCTTTTGCCCAGCCGCTATAGCCAAGAAAGAATCTACAGTTGTGGTGGCCAAGTTGCCCGTGTTCAATAAGCGTTAAAGCAGTATCTATATCACCACCAAAGTAAAGGTCTTCACCAATCATCTTACTTCTATCTAAGCGCTGTTCATTATCCTTATAAATAAAGAACAATTGATCCATGTCAACAGGCCCGCCATAATAAAGAGGGAGATCTTTGTTAACTTCTGGCATTACCTCGCCTAGAGTAAAGTCAAAAGGTTTGTTGATAATGAATCCCATAGGGCTTTTTTCTTCTGTTGCACAAATAAGTACAACAGAACGATGGAAGGAGGTATCCCATAAAATTGAAGGGTCTGCAACAAGACAGTCGCCTGTTCGAGGAAAAAGATTCATAGGTCAATAATAGGCAAAAAAAAATCTCCCGAAGGAGATTTTTTCTATTTTGAGAAAAGCTTAGTTCACAGAACCAGATAATTCTGCACCAGCTTTGAACTTAACTACTTTTTTAGCAGCAATTTTGATTGTTTCTCCTGTACGTGGGTTTCTTCCGTCACGAGCAGAACGCTCAGAAACAGACCAAGATCCAAATCCTACTAGAGAAACACGTCCACCACCTTTAAGGGCAGATCCTACATTACCTAGAAAAGACTCTAATGCTTTCTTAGCAGCAGCTTTAGAGATTCCTGCATCTGCAGCCATTGCATCGATTAATTCTGTTTTGTTCATAATTAGTATTTTTAAGTTAACATTTTAGACTGACACAAATATATAGGCTTTAGGGAAAGACCGAAGTTTTTCGGGGGGAAATCCACAATTTTGTTAATAAATCAAGATGATTGTTTATAAACCCCCTTATTTTACGCGTGCTGCGGGCTTAAATTGGTAGCCATTGAGCAATTCTTTTACCAACATGCGGCGTTTATTTGGTAATTGAATGGATTTACAACAAAGAAAACCTTCTGGATGTGCAATTTTCAACTCTTTATTTTCAATCAGGATAGATTGCGGCGGGTGGTTATGTGTTGCGTAGGTGATGCTCGTTTCATATAGCTTCATCACTTTTTCTGTTCCCGCTTCTTCTAAGACGGTCCACGCTACAGGATAAGGCGATAACCCACGCACCTGTGCATCAATACTACTTAAAGACTTCGTCCATTCTATTTTTGTGTTTTCACGCGTTAGTTTAGGGGCTAGGGATTCTTTGCCTTTCGTTTCTTGCGCTTTGGCTTCAATGCCATGCGCTATAGCATCAAGCGTTTCCTTTAAAAGATTGCCTCCCAAAACAGCAAGTTTGTCGTGCAAACTCCCCGCTGTTTCTCTAGGATCTAAGTCGATAGATTTTTGAAGTAATAATTTACCTGTATCTATTTTTTCATCAATGAAGAACGTACTCACACCCGTTGTTTTTTCTTTATTGATGATCGCCCAGTTGATAGGGGCTGCACCTCGATAATTGGGCAACAAAGACGCGTGAAGGTTTATGGTGCCTTTTGCAGGAATTTCCCACACCTGTTTGGGCAACATTCGAAAAGCTACAACCACAAAAACATCTGCATTCAAAGCGTTTAAATTGGCTAGAAATTCTTCATCCTTTAATTTCTCGGGTTGTAGTAATGGTAATTCTTGTTCTAGCGCATACGTTTTTACCGCCGATTGCTGTATTTTTTTTCCTCTCCCAGCCGGTTTATCAATGTTTGTAACAACGCCAACAACTTGGTGTTGCGATGCCTGAATCGCTTTGAGGTTGGTTACAGCAAAGTCTGGTGTACCCATGAAAACAATCTTTAAACTCATGCTAGATAGAATTGATCGAATGTGTTTTTTTTGATTTGTTTGGTCGCTTCTAATTCTTCTAAAAGAGACCCCAAATGGTTGGTGTTAACCGCACCCAAAGATAGTTTAAGTTCTTGAGCTGATAAGGGCTTGTCGCTTAATAATATGAAGATTTCTTCTTTTATAGATTGTAGGTCAGCCTGTGTTGTAGTACGACAAGACTTAGACGAACATTGGCCACAATTTTCAGCAGATTGTTCCCCAAAATACGCCAACAATTGCTTTTGTTTACAATCATCATTATTGTTGGCAAAGGCAATAATGGCATTAATTTTTTCCTCCTTTATTTTGTGGAGTGCTTTTACATCTTGAATTAAAGTACGAAGACTGTATTCATCTTCTCTTGGGGTAAGCCCTGTTAATTTTAAATCGAAGCTAGCATAACTAAAGTGAATAAGCTCTTGTTTGTGATACTGTTCTAGTATACCAACAACAGTGGTGAACGGGAGTTTGCTTTTTTGTGCTATTCTGTCTAAATCAACAGCGATTTCTTGCTCAAAAATACCGGGGTATTGTCTCGCGATGGTTTGGAGTAGAACACTAGCACTCGCCTTAGCGCCTTCTATCTCGCGTTTAAACAGGTTGATGGAACAAATAAAATGGAGCTTTGCTTCTAGACGATTGCTGTGGTGTTGCTGAAAAATACCTGCTTGATCAAACAATTGAAGACAACTAGCGATTTGTTTCGGGTTATAGTTGTAGGTGGAACAAAAATCAGAAAATGATAATTCCCAGCTTTGTTCAAACCCCTCTCCGAGGCCTATATTTAGGTAGTTGCACAAACTTTTGTAGCACTGGTTTAGTTGTGCTTTGGTGGGAAGTTGATTTAGGAATTGTTGTCTCACCCTTTCTGCATCTTGTGGATGGTACAATAGCACCGCTTTGGCTGATTTTCCGCCACGACCAGCACGCCCGATTTCTTGATAATAATATTCCAGACTAGCTGGTAAATTTAAATGAATGACCACCCCAACATCTTCTTTGTCTATGCCCATGCCAAAGGCGTTTGTAGCAACCATAATGGGAATTAAATTTTTTTGCCACGCCAAGAGCCTATCTTTTTTTTCATTTTCACTTAGTCCGCCATGAAAAAAGGCTGCTTTTAATCCTTTAGAATTTAAAAATTGCTCCACCGTTTGGGTTTCTCTTCGGCTACTACAGTAGATTATTGACGCTGTTTTTTCGTCTTTTAGCGTTTGATAAATACTTCCAAATTTATCGCTGTTTTGATTGAGTTGAAGACTGATATTGTTTCGAGCAAAAGAGCTTTGGAACAACGAATAGTTTTTTAGCTCAAGCCCTTCTGCTATATCTTTAACTACTTGAGGAGTTGCGGTAGCGGTTAGTGCCACAATGGGAACTAAAGGCAGGTGTTTTCTTAAATTTTTAATCTGCAAAAAGGCTGGACGGAAGTCGTTGCCCCAT
This sequence comes from Candidatus Arcticimaribacter sp., assembly GCA_011526285.1. Lineage (GTDB taxonomy): Bacteria > Bacteroidota > Bacteroidia > Flavobacteriales > Flavobacteriaceae > Arcticimaribacter. The sequence goes on along the minus strand of WTJU01000036.1, from coordinate 3,339 downwards.
TGCGAAATACAATGTGCCTCATCTACAGCAATGCATTGAATGTTGAGCTGCGTTAAGCGTGCAATTAATTGTTTGTTTTGTAATTTTTCTGGCGAACAATAGACCAAGGAATAGTTGCCATAAGCAGCATTGTCTAACTGTTGATCGAGTTGTTGTTGATTCCCCAAAGCCATACTTTTAATGCCCCGTGCATTGGCCTGTGCTACTTGATCTTGCATTAATGAAATAAGGGGAGATATGACCAAGGTTGGGCCTTGTAAAAGCAGTGCAGGAAGTTGGTAACACAGCGATTTTCCACCACCCGTAGGCAATAGAACTAAATTATCTTTTTTAGATAGGACGCTTTCACAAATCTCCCTTTGCTGTGGTCGAAATTCATCAGCTTTCCAATAGCGTTTCAATAATTGTTGCAACGCATCACTCATGACAATGGTTTAGAATAAATTTCACCCGTTCTTCTGGAGACAGAAAAGGAACTTCAATTATAGGCCCTAACAGCTTATATTCTTCAACCAAGCGTTGATGTAAAATCGTAGCGTGCTCGAAACTCTCCATGCGTAGGTTGTCTTTTTGATAAATCTCCTCAACAGGAGCAACCATAAAAACCAAATCATAACGGTGCATTTTCAATGCATGTTCCCATTCTACAACGGTTGTGTTTTTATAGTGTAAATAGGCGACAATATCCACTAGAGAGCGATCAAAAAATGCATACTTCTCTTCAGGGTTTTTAGTTAAAAAATCAGTAGCTTCTTGGAACTGTGCTAGACGTCCACTCCAAAGTAGACGACTGAAGGCTAATGGATCTTCTTCGAAATGATTTTCTTTTCCTGCCGCTTTTCCCGCGGCAATGTATTCTCTGGAAACCTCTTCTAGGCAAAAATATCCTTGCGATTTTAGGCCTTCGATAATGGTAGTTTTTCCACTTCCTGGACCACCAGAAATGACAATTTTTTTATTGTGTTTAGATGAAGAAGCGATAACGTATGATTTCAGTTATATTTGTATAAAAATAGCCCGACTAATGCTATCAAAAGAAAATCCAGAAGAATTTTATTCACGATTTCACGAACAACTTTTGGCTTCGCAAAAATGGCCAGGTCCATATTTGTTTAAGTTCATTCTTCGCGATGGAGAGACAGATGAGAACATTTTGACTAAACTTTTTGACGGAATAAAAGCAAAATTCACCAAAAAGCAATCATCAAAAAAAACCTTTACCTCTATTTCTGTTATGGCACAGATAGAAGATCCCGATGCAGTAATTGCCATATACAGAAAAGCACAACAAATAAAGGGGCTTATTACCTTATAATTTTTTTCGTTTGTGTACTAAAAGTGTACATTTACAATTAATACCGTCTAAGTTACACCCAAACTATTTATGGAAGCACTTCAATACAATTCTGAACGAACCCCTTTGGTAATCCCTGAGTATGGTCGTCATATGCATGTTATGGTTGATCAGCTTTTAGCTACCGAAGACAGAGAAGAACGCAATAAAAAAGCCAAGGCTATTATTGGAGTAATGGGAAATTTAAACCCACATTTACGTGATGTCCCTGATTTTCAGCACAAACTTTGGGATCAACTGTTTATCATGTCCAATTTTGCCCTTGATGTAGATTCGCCATTTGAAAAACCACAGCAAGAAATGTTGGAGCAGGGGCCAGAACCTTTGGCCTACCCACAAAACTTTCCAAAGTATCGCTTTTACGGAAACAACATTAAAAGCATGATTGATGTGGCTTTAGGATGGGAAGAGGGAGAAATGAAAGACGCATTGGTTTTCAACATTGCCAACCACATGAAAAAATGCTTCCTCAATTGGAACAAAGACACAGTAGATGATCAGGTTATCTTTGATCATTTAACCGAACTTTCAGACGGGAAACTTAACGTCAAAGAAGAATTACTTCCGTTAACGCCAACGCAAGAGCTACTCAAAATGAAGTCTAAAAATGGAAACGGACCAAAGAGTAATGGAAGCAATAAATCACGTAAAAACCGAAACCGTAAACGTTATTAAACGCACTACATGGGTACATTTGTCATTGAAGGTGGCCACCAATTAAATGGAGAGATCACTCCGCAAGGCGCAAAAAACGAAACTTTACAAATTCTTTGCGCTGTTCTCTTGACTCCAGAAGAAGTCACAATTGAAAATATTCCAGACATTATTGATGTCAATAAACTCATACAGCTACTTATTAATTTTGGAGTTAAAGTAACTCAATTGGGGCCCTCAAGCTATCGCTTTCAAGCTGATGAAGTAAACCTAGACTATTTACATTCTGATCAATTTAAAATAGACGGTAAGGGCTTGAGAGGATCCATCATGCTAGTTGGGCCACTGCTAGCGCGTTTCGGCAAAGGAAGCATTCCTAGACCTGGTGGAGATAAAATTGGACGTAGACGATTGGACACCCACTTTGAAGGTCTAATTAAATTAGGCGCCTCTTTCAATTATGACAAGGAAGACTATTTCTATTCTGTTGAAGCAAAAAGCCTGAAAGGGACGGATATGTTATTAGATGAAGCCTCCGTAACTGGAACTGCCAATATTGTTATGGCGGCTGTTTTGGCACAAGGAACAACTACCATCTACAACGCTGCTTGTGAACCTTATTTGCAACAACTTTGTGCAATGCTTAACCGCATGGGTGCAAAAATTTCTGGCGTAGGCTCAAATTTATTAACCATAGAAGGTGTTGAGACCCTAGGCGGTACCGTGCATCGCATTTTACCTGATATGGTAGAAATAGGCAGTTGGATTGGGTTAGCTGCTATGACACAAAGCGAATTAACAATTAAAAATGTACGTTGGGAATTTCTGGGTCAAATTCCTGCGGTCTTCCGAAAACTCGGGCTAACCATTGAAAAGAAAGGAGATGATATCTTTATTCCTGCACACACCAATGGGTACGAAATTCAGAATTATATCGACGGTTCTATTTTAACTGTTGCTGATGCCCCTTGGCCTGGTTTTACACCTGATTTGTTGAGTATAGTGTTAGTGGTTGCCACGCAAGCGCGTGGTAGCGTGTTGATTCATCAAAAAATGTTTGAAAGTCGTTTATTCTTTGTCGATAAACTTATAGATATGGGGGCAAAAATTATTCTTTGTGATCCTCACCGCGCTTCCATTATTGGGCACGACTTTAAGTCGCAACTCAAAGCTGCAACACTTACATCACCTGATATTCGTGCGGGTATCTCTTTACTCATTGCGGCCCTTTCTGCAAAAGGAACAAGCACCATTCACAATATTGAGCAAATTGATAGAGGGTATGAACGTATAGTAGAGCGTTTACAAGCCATTGGTGCTAAAATCCAACG
>WTJU01000010.1 GCA_011526285.1 Candidatus Arcticimaribacter sp. | reverse complement strand
AAAGCAGCTCCTGCAAAAGAAAAGAAAGCAGCCCCAAAAAAAGCGGCAGCTCCTAAAAAGACCCAAGACGACCTAAGCGGAAAAACGGTAGCAGAATTAAAAGAATTGGCTAAAGCAAAAGGAATCGCTGGTATTTCTTCAATGAAGAAAGCAGATTTGATTGCCGCTTTACAAGCATAAACTTAAAACAATACAACCATGGCACATAAAAAAGGAGTTGGTAGTTCGAAGAACGGTAGAGAATCAGAATCGAAACGACTTGGAGTAAAAATCTTCGGTGGACAGGCTGCACGCGCAGGGAACATCATTGTTCGTCAGCGTGGTACTGCCCACAATCCTGGTGAAAATGTTTACTTAGGAAAAGATCACACCCTTCACGCTAAAGTTGACGGGGTAGTGCAATTCGAAAAAAAGAAGAACAATAAATCATATGTATCTGTTGTTCCTTTCGAAGCTTAAGAGGCACTAAAAAAAATTAAACCCGCGCTAGAGCGGGTTTTTTTATGGCTTTATTTTTCTAAAGCTCCATAAACTGCTCGATTTAGTGCAATAATATATTCGTTTGTGTTGGGGATTTTTTGAGTCATAATCAAAGCAATTAAATCTGCTTTAGGATCGATAAAAAAATGTGTCTTAAAAAAACCACCCCAATAAATCTGACCATTATTTGCAGGACTAGGGTCATTTTCAGTATCGTGTAGAACGCCAAACCCAAGACCAAACCCACGCGTGGGCCCAATGAGTGCTCCTACATGGTTTTTCGTCATCTCAACAACAGTTTCAGGAGCTAAAATTTGTCCCCCATCATAAGCCCCTTTGTTCAGTATCATTTGACAAAATTTTAAATAATCTTCTGTAGAAGAAAACAACCCATAAGCACCCCCGTAAACTGTGTTTCCAGAACTTTTTGCTTGCACATGACTAGTCACAAGAGTTCCGTCTTCTTGATTAAAGTGTAACTGCATAATACGCTCTAAATTTTCTTGAGAAACATTGTAACCAGTATCCTGCATTCCTAAAGGAGAAAAAATATGCTCCTCTAAATAATCATTGATGGGTTGTTGTGTAATCTTTTGAAGAATTAAAGCCAAAAGATCAGGAGCAGCACTATAGTACCACTGTTCTCCCGGTTGTCCAATCAAAGGTACTTGTAACAGCTTTTCTACGGGCTCTTCTAGTTTATTATAGATTGCCGGATCAAAAAGATCATTATACATTAATTTAAACAACTGTTGGTCGAAAAGATGCTCTTCTAATCCATGGGACAACCCAGCAGTATGTGTGAGTAATTGTTTTATGGTCATGGGAGATTTTACTGGAACAGTAGCCCCATCAATTCCAGCATTGACATCTTTGATAACCCTTAAAGTAGAAACTGCAGGAATAAAATCGGCTACTTTATCATTCAAAGACAACAACCCTTGCTCAACAAGTTGCATAATGGCAACACTCATAATTGGTTTTGTCATGGATTGAATGAAGTAGATACTATTTTTTTCCAGCGGACGATTGTCAATCAAATTATTATACCCCAATGCTTTGTGCCACACTGTTTTTTCCTTGTGGTGAATTAAAACCTCAATACCAGCAATTTTCCCTGAATCGATTTCTGTGGTTAAGTAATTTTCAAAATCAATGAGCTTGGTAGGGTTTATTTTTTCTTGAGCAAAACAGCCTATGCTAAGTAGAGAAAGAAATGAGAGGATGGGTAAAAATCGTTTCATGATATTATATTTTTAACAATATACCGAAATAAAAAAACCGAGCGAATAAGCTCGGTTTTATTTATAGGGTAGCTTAAAAATTAATACCTGTAATATTCAGGTTTAAACGGCCCCTCTACTGTTACACCAATATAATCAGCTTGGTCTTTAGAAAGTTCTTCCAGTTCAACCCCAAGATGTTTTAAATGAAGTGCAGCAACTTTTTCATCCAAATGTTTAGGCAACATATAAACTTTATTCTCATACTTTTCAGGCGAATTCCAGAGTTCAATTTGTGCTAGGGTTTGGTTCGTAAAAGAATTACTCATCACAAAACTAGGATGCCCAGTTGCACAACCCAAGTTCACCAATCGTCCTTCGGCAAGAACAATCAATTCTTTCTCCTCTGTCAAGGTATATTTATCTACTTGTGGTTTAATTTCCACCTTGGTATTGCCATAGTTTTCGTTCAGCCAAGCCATGTCAATTTCATTGTCAAAGTGACCAATATTACACACAATGGCTTTGTCTTTCATTTTCAAGAAATGCTCTCCTGTCAAGATATTTTTATTACCCGTAGCAGTAATCACAATATCCATGTTTTCAATAACAGTATTTATCTTTTTTACCTCATAACCGTCCATTGCTGCTTGTAAAGCACAAATTGGATCAATTTCTGTTACTGTTACAATGGCTCCTGCACCTTTAAACGAAGCAGCTGTTCCCTTCCCAACATCTCCATAGCCAGCAACTAAAACACGTTTCCCTGCTAGCATAACATCAGTGGCACGACGAATGGCATCAACAGCACTTTCTTTACAACCGTATTTATTATCGAATTTCGACTTAGTTACTGAATCATTTACGTTTATGGCGGGTAAAGGAAGCGTACCGTTGTTCATGCGCTCATATAAACGGTGCACACCAGTTGTAGTTTCTTCTGACAACCCATTGATATTATCCACCAATTCAGGGTAGCGATCCAAGACCATGTTGGTTAAATCTCCTCCATCGTCTAAAATCATATTCAGTGGTTGGCGATCTTCTCCAAAAAAGAGCGTCTGTTCAATACACCAGTCAAATTCATCTTCATTCATCCCTTTCCAAGCATATACAGGTATTCCTGCTGCTGCAATGGCTGCTGCTGCGTGATCTTGGGTGGAGAAAATATTACAAGAACTCCAAGTAACATCTGCACCAAGGGCAACGAGTGTTTCAATCAATACAGCAGTTTGAATGGTCATGTGCAAACATCCTGCAATGCGCGCACCTGCTAGGGGTTGTTCCTCTGCATATTCTTCGCGTAAGGCCATAAGCCCCGGCATTTCGGCTTCTGCCAATTCAATCTCTTTTCGGCCCCATTCGGCGAGGCTAATGTCTTTTACTTTGTAAGGAAGCACTTGCGTTTTCTCTTTCATGTTGGGTTTGTTAACTTTACGGTGCAAATTTACATACTTTCTAAGGATATCCCTATGCCATTGATTCATCAATCTATACAAACTTTAATGTGTCAACTGGCAGTATGGGAAATTACCGAGAGTGTGACCGAACTTAAGTCTTGCTTGGCGCTTAATCTTGAGCAAGAAAATGAATTGAATTTGCGCCAAACAGAAAACGGGAAGAAAGGATATTTGGCGGTGCGAAAAGCGCTCACCACCTTGGGTCCAGACCTTCAAGAATTGATCATATCACCTGAAAGTGCTCCAGAACTTTCTCAAAATTACTGCTCTTTTTCTCACACTCAACACTATGCAGTAGCTGTTGTTGGGCAACAGTCTATTGGTGTAGATATTGAGGTACATCGATCAAAAATTCAACGAATTGTCAAAAAATTTGTGCACAAAGAAGAAGAAGGACACCTTTTAAAATCCAACCCTGTTGCTTGGCTCACCCGTCTTTGGACCGCCAAAGAAGCCATTTATAAGGCCATGCGACAACCCGGATTATCCTTGGCAGAAGAAATAGTAGTTGCCCCATTTACCCTTTCAGACAAAGAAGGAACTGCAACTGTTTTCATTCAAGGGAATAGTCATAAGCTTCACCTGCAATTTTTTACCTTTGACCAACACCAACTCACCATTGCACAACCCATACAAACATGAAAGTTTCCATAGAAATTACATTAACCCCTTTGCAAGATCAGTATGAGGAGCCAATAAAAAACTTTATTCGTCTGCTTCGTGATTCACCCTATCTTATCAAGGAAAACCCATTGAGTACACAAATTTATGGGGAGCTCACCCCACTCATGGAATTTCTCACCCAAAGCATTCATTCAACCTTCGACAGCATTGCCGCTGGAATGATTCACCTAAAAATTGTAAAAAGTGACCGCAGTACTTACCAACCCTTTGATTGATTTTCTCTTTGGCCAGTATGCAACCTACGCTCCACAAGATATCGCCCTTGAAGTTTTTGGAGTCCTTCTGGGATTAGCCAGTGTTTGGTACGCCAAACAAAATAAAATTGCGGTTTATCCTACAGGAATGATTTCTACTGCAATTTTCGTTTATCTCTTATGGAAATGGATGCTTTTAGGTGACATGCTTATTAACGCCTATTATTTTATAATGAGTGTTTATGGCTGGTTCTTTTGGATACAAAAAAAAGAAGGCGAACTAGTCAACCCAATAGCCAAAATCACCAAGACAGAAAGTAGCTTAGCGGTACTCTTATTCCTCTCAACACTTTTTGGAGTTTACCAACTTTATCTTGCGTTTGATATGTGGCAGAGTTGGACGGCCTATGTCGACACCTTTACCACTGCCATTTTCTTTGTAGGCATGTGGCTCATGGCACGACGAAAAATCGAGCATTGGCTTTTTTGGATCGTCGGCGATATAATTTCTATTCCCTTATATTTTTATAAAGGGCTAACAGTAACAAGCATACAGTATATCATATTTACACTAATCGCCCTTCAGGGTTACCGCGCATGGAAAAAAGAGTACAACAGTCAAGCCCTTGCTTAAGGATTGTTCTTTACGGACCCGAAAGCACAGGTAAAACTACTTTGGCTAAAGCCCTAGCAGCGCACTATAACACCCAGTGGGTGCCAGAATTTGCCCGCGACTTTCTTCAAGAAAAGTGGGATAAATACCAAGAAACATGTAACCTCGAAGATTTAATTACAATTGCCAACGGACAATTAGAAGCAGAAAATAAAGCCCTTGAAAAAGCAAAAACATTTTTGTTTTGCGATACCAATATAATGGTCACCAAAGTTTGGTCGGAAACCCATTTTGATGGCTACTGTGCTCCTGAGTTAGACCATTTGGTAGAAGCTACACATTATGACTTTTATTTTTTGACCAATATTGATGTTCCTTGGGAAGCCGACGATTTACGCGATCGTCCAGGCCAACGAGAAACTATGTTGGCTTACTTTAAAAAACAGCTTGAAAAACATAAGTTTCCTTTTCTGCAACTAAGCGGCTCACACCAAGAGCGCCTTGAGCAAGCAATAACTGTACTCGACGATTTAATTCAAAAAAAAGCACACTAAAAACCCCAAATTAGTCGTATTTTTGGACTACTCAAAGGGGTGCTCGAAATAAAGAGCTGAGATTATACCCTATGAACCTGGGCAGGTAATGCTGCCAAGGGAAATAGTAATGTTTTATTTAGTAATCAAAAGAATAGTAACCCCTTCTTATTCGTAAAAAAATTTCGAATGAAGAAAACTGTTTTTATCTGTATCTGTGCGCTAGGGCTCAACCCCCTTATCGCGCAACAAGAGCAAGCGAAAGATTCGCTAACGGCTTCCCCCATATCATTAGAGGAAGTTAGTGTGGCTGGCCTAAGAGCCAGTGAAGATCAACCCGTTCCTTTTTCAGAAGTAACAAAAGAAGACTTGGCTTCGCGTAACTTAGGCCAAGACTTACCCATTCTCCTCAACTTTTTGCCCGCAGTCGTTACAACTTCTGATGCGGGGGCAGGCATTGGCTACACCGGGATTCGTGTGCGTGGAAGCGATGCTACGCGCGTAAACGTTACCATTAACGGAATCCCTTACAATGATGCTGAGTCGCAGGGTACCTTTTGGGTCAACCTTCCTGATTTTGCTTCTTCGGTAGAGAGCATTCAATTGCAACGTGGGGTAGGCACCTCTACCAACGGATCTAGCGCTTTTGGGGCGAGTTTAAACATCCTAACCAACGCAGCCACGCGTGAAGCATATGCAGAAATTATCAATGCTGTGGGAAGTTTCAACACCCTACGTCACACCTTAAAATTTTCAACAGGCTTGTTGAACGACCATATCGAAATTTCAGGTCGTTTAGCCTCCATTGCGTCTGATGGTTACATTGATCGAGCGTCCTCAGATTTAAACTCCTATTTTCTCCAAGGAATTTATCAAGACGATAATACCCTGCTAAAAGCGTTGGTGTTTGGTGGTCATGAAATCACCTATCAATCTTGGTTTGGCGTTGATCCACTTACACTTGAGAACGACCGTACATATAATTTTGCGGGTGAAATCTACAACGCCAATGGTGATTTAACGGGCTATTATGACAATCAGGTAGACAATTACAGACAAGACCATTACCAGTTTCATTGGAATCAAAAGTACAATCAAAATTGGTCCTCTTCATTGGGCTTGAACTACACCTATGGTCGCGGATTCTATGAAGAATACAACAACGATGCTAGTTTGGCCAATTTGCGTTTAAATGATGTTACCTTGGGCGGTGCCACCCAAAGCACTACCGACAATATTACCCGTAAGTGGTTAGACAACGATTTCTATGTGCTTACTGCCAACGCGCAATACACTACTGATGATTCCAACTTGGTATTAGGGGGTTTAGTAAGTACCTATGATGGAGATCATTTTGGAAAACTAATCTGGGCAACCTTTGCAAGTAATGCCCAGCCAAACCATGAGTTCTACCGCAATAAAGGAGAGAAAAGCGAAGTGACTTTCTTTGGGAAACTCACCCAAAAAGTTACCGATAAATTATCTGCTTATGTCGACCTTCAAATTCGAAACTTAGGCTACAAAGCAAACGGAACAATTAATGAGTTAGGAACAATTGATATTGACGATTCCTTTAACTTTTTCAACCCAAAATTAGGGGTGACCTACAATGCCAATGAAAACACACAATGGTACCTCTCCTATGCAAAAGCACAGCGAGAACCCAACCGAACAGATTATGAAAACGGAAGCCCTCGTCCAGAAGTCTTAAACGATTTTGAAGCGGGAATTCGCAAAAAAGGAAACCGTGCCACTTGGGCTGCCAATCTCTACTACATGCGTTATAAAGACCAGTTAGTATTAACAGGTGAAATTGATGAGGTGGGAGCTCCAATAAGAGAAAATGTGGGCGATAGTTACCGTCTTGGACTCGAGCTAGAAGCCAACCTTGCCCTTAGCGACCAATGGCTGTGGCAACCCAACATTACCCTTAGCGAAAACAAAAATCTCGACTTTCGTTTTCAACGCGATGGTGCTTTACAAAACCTAGGGAACACCAACATTGCCTATTCACCCAATCTAGTAGCAGGGAGTAACTTGGTTTTTGTTCCATCTACACAATTCCAAGTAGGGGTACTTTCAAAATATGTGGGAGAGCAGTATTTAGGAAATATTGATGCTGATCTTTCAAAACTCCCCGCTTATTTTATAAATGACCTCAATGTAACCTATTCCATTGGTCCATTAAAGTGGGTGAAAAACATCGATTTTTCCCTATTGGTAAACAATATTTTCAACGCACAGTTTGAGTCCAACGGGTATTTTTACACCTACGACGATACTTGGTCAGCCCCTAACCAAGTAACCACCATAGAGGGTGTGGGGTACTACCCACAAGCAGGGAGAAACTTCCTTTTGGGGACAACCATTCGTATTTAAATTACGTTAAACACTATTACTATAGACTCCTTAGCCTTTGGTTAAGGAGTTTTTTAATTGGAAATAACCAAGGTATTCCCCCGCAAAACAGTACTGTAAAAGATCAAGGAATAAGGAGAAGAATCTTCCGTATTAGGGTTTAGTAACTGTCCTGTTGCCAAGCTGTATTGGTATCCTTCACATGAACACTCCGCCAACACTCCCACCACTTGAGTACGCGAACAATCATTGGGAATATGATTGGGGCAACTAGCTTCCCATGCCATATAACTATTCCCATTTAAGTTGAACACTAAAATTCCTTTGTGTCCATATTGCGGTATTAGATGACTTCCCCCAGCAAACAATAACGCATTGTACTCTGGAAGATTCAAGTTGATGGGAACAGAAAATTGCAATTCGGGCAAATAAGGATTCCGTTCCAGTTCGGCTCGCGAACAAGCCAAAAAAAGAAGGAGTAAAAAAACATTCACCCAGCGGGAAGGCTTAACCATTAACAAAATCCTTTTCAATTTTATATATTTGTTACTTACCCTCACAGAACCGGAGGGTTTTATAGTATTAAACGAAAAGATTATGAGTAAAGTATCTTATTATACCGAAGAAGGTTTAAAAAAACTGAGAGACGAGCTCAATCACTTAAAAGACGTTGAACGCCCCAAAGCTTCCCAGGCAATAGCCGAAGCCCGAGACAAGGGTGACTTAAGTGAAAATGCCGAATATGATGCAGCGAAAGAGGCCCAAGGATTACTGGAGCTGCGCATAGCCAAATTGGAAGAAACCCTTTCAGGAGCTCGATTGATAAACGAATCAGAACTTGATACCTCCAAAGCACTTGTCCTCTCTACTGTTGAGGTAAAAAACAAAGCCAATGGCATGCAAATGTCTTACACGCTTGTAGCACAAAGTGAAGCCGATCTCGCTTCTGGAAAAATCTCTGTAGACTCGCCCATAGGGAAAGGTCTTTTGGGGAAAGAAGTAGGAGAGACCGCTGCCATTCAAGTTCCTAACGGTACCATTGAACTGGAAATTCTATCCATTAGCCGCGAATAAATGGGTAGCATCTTTAGTAAAATAGTTGCTGGTGAAATTCCTTGCCATAAAGTAGCAGAAGACGAACA
>WTJU01000001.1 GCA_011526285.1 Candidatus Arcticimaribacter sp. | reverse complement strand
AAATTTTTACAAAGAAACATAAAAAAAGGATAAACTCTTAGAGCTTATCCTTTGTGGTATGTTATAATTATTAACATCTATTCTTCTGCCTTTTCTTCCGATTCAGCTGCTGGAGCCTCTGGCGCCTCAGCAACGGTTTCTACTGTTTCGGCAGTCGCTGCTTTCTTAGAACGACTTCTTCGGGTCGTTTTTTTCTTGGCTCCCTCATTGTTGTTGTAAACTTCATTGAAATCTACTAACTCAATCATGGCCATATCAGCGTTATCTCCAAGACGATTCCCCAACTTAATGATGCGGGTATATCCACCTGGTCGATCTCCCACTTTTACCGCAACATCGCGGAACAAAGTTGAAACGGCTTCTTTATTGCGTAAGTAACGAAAAGCAGTTCTTCTGTTGTGCGTAGAATCTTCCTTTGACTTGGTAATTAGTGGCTCAACAAATTGTTTTAAAGCTTTTGCTTTGGTTACTGTAGTGTTGATGCGTTTATGCTCGATTAATGAACAGGCCATATTGGCTAACATCGATTTACGATGAGCTGTTTTACGACCTAGATGCATTACTTTTTTTCCGTGTCTCATTTTCTATACTGTAAACTATCGGTTAGTCTTTATCTAATTTGTATTTCGCGAGGTTCATACCAAAAGAAAGTCCTTTCAATACAACAAGCTCCTCTAGCTCTGTTAACGATTTCTTTCCGAAGTTTCTGAACTTCATTAAATCGTTCTTATTGTAAGAAACTAAGTCTCCTAGTGTTTCTACTTCAGCTGCTTTTAAACAATTTAAAGCACGTACAGAAAGATCCATATCAATAAGTTTCGTTTTCAATAGCTGGCGCATGTGCAACGACTCTTCATCATAGGTTTCAGTTTGTGCTATCTCATCTGCTTCTAGTGTAATTCGTTCGTCAGAGAACAACAAGAAGTGATGAATTAGGGTTTTTGCAGCTTCTGTTAGTGCGTCTTTTGGATGAATAGAACCATCAGTTTCAATTTCGAAAACTAATTTTTCATAGTCCGTTTTCTGCTCTACACGATAGTTTTCAATGCTAAATTTCACATTTTTAACTGGTGTGTAGATCGAATCGATCGCGATAGTTCCCAACTCACCGTCCATTTTCTTGTTCTCTTCTGCAGGTACATATCCACGTCCTTTCTCGATGGTTAATTCCATGTTGAGCTGAACGCTTTTTTCAAGGTTGCAGATTACCAAATCAGTATTGAGTACTTGGAAGCCAGAAATAAACTTTTGGAAGTCTGAAGCTTTTAGTTGCTCTTGACCACCAATGGTGATACTAACCTTCTCGTTTTCGATGTCCTCGATTTGACGTTTAAAACGAACTTGCTTTAGGTTTAAAATAATCTCAGTCACGTCTTCAACGATTCCAGGAATGGTTGAAAATTCGTGATCGATATTTTCAATTTTTACTGAAGTGATTGCAAAACCTTCTAGTGAAGAAAGCAATACTCTTCTCAATGCGTTTCCAACAGTGAGTCCATAACCAGGCTCTAATGGACGAAATTCGAATTTTCCTTCGAATTCCGAAGAGTCGATCATGATCACCTTGTCGGGTTTTTGGAAATTTAATATAGCCATAGGAATAACTTCAGTTATTATTTAGAATACAATTCTACGATTAATTGCTCTTTGATGTTCTCAGGAATTTGTAAGCGCTGAGGGGTAGAGACAAATGTACCTTCTAGGGTAGCCGAATTCCATGTGAGCCACTCATAAACAGAAGAGTTACGCTCTAAGGAATGGGTAATAGCAGTCAAAGATTTTGACTTTTCACGAACACCAATCACATCACCTGCCTTAATGTGGCAAGAAGGAATATTAACAATAGAACCGTTAACGGTAATATGACGGTGAGAAACTAATTGGCGTGCTGCAGAACGTGTTGGAGCAATACCTAAACGATAAACAACGTTATCTAAACGCGATTCACACAATTGTAAGAGCACCTCACCAGTAACACCTTTAGCGCGAGAAGCACGATCAAAAATGATTCTAAACTGCTTTTCTAAAATTCCGTAGGTGAATTTAGCTTTCTGCTTTTCCATTAACTGGATTGCATACTCAGATTTCTTCCCACGTCTTCTGTTGTTCCCGTGTTGACCAGGAGGGTAGTTTCTCTTTTCGAATGATTTGTCTGCACCAAATATCGGTTCTCCGAATTTGCGTGCAATTTTTGTTTTTGGACCAGTATATCTTGCCATTTTTATTTGCTTAAGTAAAAGGGATTATGAATTAAGGTCGCTTCCTTCGATAATCTTAGTCCTTTTACGGGTTAGATTTAAATTATACTCTACGACGTTTTGGTGGTCGACAACCGTTGTGTGGTAATGGAGTAACATCAACTATCTCTGTTACTTCAATACCGTTGTTATGAAGGGTACGGATAGCAGACTCACGTCCGTTTCCGGGTCCTTTCACGTATACTTTCACTTGACGTAAACCAGCTTCCTGAGCTACTTTAGCACAATCTTCGGCTGCAGTTTGAGCAGCATAAGGAGTGTTTTTCTTTGATCCTCTAAAGCCCATTTTCCCGGCAGATGACCATGAGATAACTTCTCCTTTTAGGTTGGTAAGCGAAATAATGATGTTGTTGAAAGAAGCATTGATGTGTGCTTCTCCAATTGATTCAACAATAACCTTTCTTTTTTTGCTAGTAGTTTTAGCCATAATCTAGAATTATTTCGTTGCCTTTTTCTTGTTCGCAACCGTTTTACGTTTTCCTTTACGCGTACGCGAGTTGTTTTTGGTGCGTTGCCCTCTTAATGGCAATCCAGCTCTATGACGGATTCCGCGGTAGCATCCGATATCCATTAAACGCTTTATGTTTAATTGGATTTCTGAACGCAATTCTCCTTCAATTTTGAAGGTAGAAACTGCTTCACGGATAGCTGCAATTTCGCTATCAGACCAATCAGCTACTTTTTTACTTTCATCTACTTTAGCTTCTGCTAAAATTTGCTGTGCACGACTACGACCAATACCGAAGATATAGGTCAAGGCGATAACACCACGCTTTTGTTTTGGAATGTCTACTCCTGATATTCTTGCCATAATTATCCTTGTCTTTGTTTAAATCTAGGATTCTTTTTGTTAATAACGTAAAGACGACCTTTTCTGCGAACAATTTTGCAGTCGGCGCTTCTTTTCTTTAATGATGCTCTTACTTTCATCGGTTCTATTTTAAAATCTATAGGTAATCCTTGCTTTTGTTAAATCGTAAGGACTCATTTCTAATTTTACTTTATCTCCTGGTAATAACTTTATATAATGCAAACGCATTTTACCTGAGATATGTGCAGTCACAACGTGACCATTTTCTAACTCTACACGGAACATCGCATTTGACAACGCCTCGATGATGGTTCCTTCTTGCTCTATTGCTGCTTGTTTTGCCATCTTTTAGATTGTACTTGCTTTTCGTGTTGTTCCTGCTTTCATTAAACCATCATAGTGACGGTTCAATAAATATGAATTCACTTGTTGGATGGTATCAATAGCAACTCCAACCATAATCAACAGTGAGGTTCCGCCGTAGAACAAGGCCCAGCCTTGTTGCATCCCGATTAGTTTTACCACAATTGCTGGGAAAACAGCTATACCTGCCAAGAATAATGATCCTGGGAAGGTAATATGTGACATCACATCATCAAGAAATTCACTGGTTTCGTTACCAGGACGAACCCCGGGAACAAAACCTCCACTGCGTTTTAAATCGTCTGCCATTTTGTTGGTAGGGACGGTAATTGCAGTGTAGAAATAGGTGAAGATAATGATCAATAAAGCGAAAACAATATTGTACCATAATCCAAAAATATCAGAGAAGTTCACTTGTAGCCACTGCCCTGTATCGCTATCACCAATTAAACGACCTACATAGGCAGGCGCAAACATAATTGCTTGTGCAAAAATGATTGGCATTACTCCAGAGGCATTTAATTTAAGTGGGATGTATTGACGTGAACCAAACACATTACGCTCGTTTGCACCACCTTGGGTTCTGCGGGCATATTGTACCGGGATTTGTCTTACAGCCATTACTAAAAGAATGGATAAAACAATAATCACTATCCATAAAATCAATTCGATCAAAATCAAGATCAAACCTCCGTTGTTTTCAGATACACGTGAAACAACTTCTTGCGCAAAAGAAAGCGGAAGTGTTGCAATAATACCTACCATAATTAAAAGTGAGATACCATTACCGATCCCTTTATCTGTAATTTTCTCTCCTAACCACATGGCGAAGATGGTACCTGTAACTAAAATAATAACAGCGGGTGCCATAAACCCAATGCCTTTACCAAGAATAAAAGCAGAGTCTGGAACACCTAATGCACTTAATCCAAATAAATAAGCTGGTGCTTGAACCACACAAATAGCGATGGTTAACCAACGTGTGATTTGGTTGAGGGTCTTACGACCACTCTCCCCTTCTTTTTGGAGTTTTTGCAAATAGGGAATTGCAATTCCCATAAGCTGTACAACGATAGAAGCCGAAATGTAGGGCATGATTCCTAATGCAAATACTGATGCATTAGCAAAAGCCCCTCCTGTAAACATATTCAAAACGCCTAAAAGGCCTCCACCACCTGTTCGGTTTCCTAACTCTGCTAACTGAACAGCGTCGATACCAGGAAGGGTGATTTGTGCTCCAAAGCGATAAATGAGAAGAATTGTTAACGTCACCCCTATCCGGTTACGTAACTCTTCAATCTTATAAATGTTTACAAGGGTTTCTAAAAATTTCTTCATCGTTAATTATAATTCAATGGCTTCTCCTCCTGCAGCTTCAATAGCCGCTTTAGCAGAGGCAGTAAATTTGTGTGCACTGATCTTTAGAGCAGCTTTAAGTTCACCGCGTCCTAAAATTTTAACCATTTCAGTTTTGCGCGCCAAACGTAATTCTACCATGCTATCGAATCCGAGTGCATCTTTAATTTTTTTATCATCCACTAAGCCTTGTAAGGTATCTAAATTGATTCCTTGATATTCTTTGCGGTTGATGTTTTTGAATCCAAACTTAGGCACACGTCTTTGTAAAGGCATTTGCCCACCTTCGAATCCAAGTTTTTTAGAGTATCCAGAGCGAGATTTTGCTCCTTTGTGTCCACGTGCAGCAGTACCACCTTTACCAGAACCTTGACCGCGACCAAGGCGTTTAGCGTTTTTGTGGGTTGAACCAGCTGCAGGTTGAATATTACTTAAGTCCATATCGTCGATTTATGCTTCTGTAACAGAAACCAAGTGTTCTACTTTTTTAATCATTCCAAGGATATTGGGTGTAGCCTCGTGGGTTACTTCTTTTCCAATTCCTCTTAATCCAAGCGCTTCAAGGGTACGTTTCTGATTTTGTAAACGCTTAATGCTGCTTTTGATTTGTTTTACTTTAACTTTTGCCATGACTCGCTATTTATCCGTTAAATACTTTATCTAATGAAATACCGCGTTGCTTGGCAACCATCTCTGGGCTTCTTAGTTGTAACATAGCGTCGAAAGTTGCCTTTACTACGTTATGTGGGTTAGAAGATCCTTGAGATTTAGAAAGTACATTGTGTACTCCTACGGCTTCTAAAACCGAACGAACAGCTCCACCAGCAATAACTCCGGTACCAGGTGTTGCAGGTTTCAAGAAAACGCGTGCACCGCCATATTTCCCTTTTTGCTCATGTGGTAAGGTTCCGTTCTTAATTGGAATACGCACTAAATTCTTTTTGGCATCTTCTACGGCTTTTGAAATAGCTTCTGCTACTTCTTTTGATTTACCAAGTCCGTGTCCTACAACACCATTTTCATCACCAACTACAACAATAGCTGAGAATCCAAATGCACGTCCACCTTTAGTTACTTTGGTTACACGTTGTACTCCTACTAAGCGATCTTTTAATTCGAGACCTCCAGGTTTTACCAACTCTACGTTTTTATAATCTTGATACATAATCGCTTATTAAAATTTTAAACCTCCTTCACGAGCACCGTCAGCGAGTGACTTTACTCTTCCGTGATACAAATAACCACCGCGGTCGAAACGCACAACAGAGATTCCAGCTGCGATAGCTTTTTCTGCGATGCTTTTCCCAACAGCAGCAGCTGTGGATTGTTTGTTGTCTGCTTTAGCTACGCCTTCGTCGCGTGATGATGCCGCTGCCAAGGTTGTGCCAGTGGTATCGTCGATGATTTGTGCGTAGATCTCTTTGTTACTTCTAAAGACAGAGAGGCGAGGTGCATCAGCAGTTCCGGAAACGGTTTTGCGAATACGACGACGAATTCTTAGTCTTCTTTCTTCTTTACTTAGTCCCATATTTAAACTACTTATGCAGATTTACCTGCTTTTCTTCTAATTTGTTCTCCAACATACTTAACTCCTTTTCCTTTGTAAGGCTCTGGCTTACGGAAAGAGCGAATTTTAGCTGCAACGAATCCAACTAATTGTTTGTCGTGCGAGCTTAATTTTACGATTGGGTTTTTACCTTTTTCTGAAACAGTCTCAACTTTTACTTCAGGAGCAATCTCCAATAAGATGTTGTGAGAAAAACCTAAGGCTAAATCTAATTTTTGCCCTTGGTTAGAGGCACGGTAACCTACCCCTACCAATTCAAGTTCTTTGGTGAAGCCTTTGCTTACACCTTCAACCATATTGGCCAATAGGGCACGGTAAAGTCCGTGTTTTGATTTGTGTTCTTTCGAATCAGAATTTCTCTTAACGGTAATGATGCCTTCATTATTTTCGAAAGACACGCCGTCATACGGTTGTTCTAGTTCACCTAGTTTTCCTTTTACGATAACTTTGTCGGCCTGAATGTCGACGGTGACACCATCAGGGATCGCTACAGGATTATTACCAACTCTAGACATTTTTTTTAATTTAATTGTTTAATAAACGTAACACAATACTTCTCCACCTACATTTTGCTGTTGGGCTTGTTTTCCAGTCATTACGCCTTTAGAAGTAGAAACAATTGAAATTCCTAGTCCGTTAAGAATACGTGGAATATCGCTTGCTCCTGCATACTTACGTAAACCTGGAGTAGAGATGCGTTGAATTTTTTTGATTACGGGTGCTTTAGTGCTTGCATCATATTTTAATGCAATTTTAATGCTTCCTTGCTTGTTTGATGTTTCTTCAAACTTGTAGCTAAGGATGTACCCTTGGTCGAATAATATTTTTGTGATTTCTTTTTTCACATTAGAAGCTGGAATGCTCACTACACGATGGCCTGCGGAGTTTGCATTACGGATTCTTGTGAGATAATCTGCTAATGGATCTGTGTACATAATTCTTTGTTTAGATTACCAGCTTGCTTTTGTTACACCAGGAATGAGTCCTTTGTTGGCCATTTCACGGAAGGTTACCCTTGAAATACCAAACTGACGCATATATCCTTTTGGACGTCCAGTTAACTTGCAACGGTTGTGCATGCGAATTGGGCTAGCGTTTTTAGGTAGCTTTTGTAGTGCTTCATAATCACCCGCTTCTTTCAAAGCTTTGCGTTTAGCAGCATATTTGGCTACAGTCTTTGCACGTTTTACTTCGCGTGCTTTCATTGATTCTTTTGCCATCTTAATTCTTTTTAAAAGGTAAACCTAGTTCTGTTAACAATGACTTTGCTTCTTTGTCTGTAGGAGCAGAAGTCACAAAAGTAATGTCCATTCCCGCAATTTTATTCACCTTATCGATGTCAATCTCTGGGAAGATAATTTGCTCTGTAATACCCAATGTATAGTTACCACGGCCATCAAAACCGTTGGCTTTCACTCCTTGAAAATCACGAACACGTGGAAGTGCTACGGTCACTAAACGATCAAGGAATTCATACATACGCTCTCCGCGAAGGGTTACTTTTGCACCAATTGGCATTCCTTTACGTAATTTAAAAGAAGCAACGTCTTTCTTGGAAATGGTGGGCACTGCTTTTTGACCAGAAATTGCTGTAAGTTCTTCAACAGCATGGTCAATTAACTTTTTATCAGCAACTGCAGCTCCTACTCCTCGGCTGATTACGATTTTCTCAAGGTTTGGTACTTGCATCAAGTTAGCGTAACTAAATTCTTCTTTTAGTGCGCCAACGATTCTATCGTTAAACTCTTGTTTTAGTCTTGGTGTGTAACTCATAACTAAATAACTTCATTAGATTTCTTTGCATAGCGTACCTTTTGGTCTCCTTCCATACGGTAGCCTACACGTGTAGCTTGACCGTCAGAAGTTAGCAAAGAGAGGTTTGAAATTTGAATAGGTGCTTCCATTTCTTGGATACCACCTTGTGGGTTCTGCGCACTTGGCTTGGCGTGTTTCTTAACTAAGTTTACACCTTCAACAATTGCTTTATTGCTATCGCGAAGTACTTGTTTCACTTCACCTTCTGCTCCTTTTTGAGCTCCAGCTATAACGCGAACCTTATCTCCTGTTTTAATTTTAATTTTTCCCATGATAATAGCTTAAAGCACCTCAGGTGCAAGTGATACAATTTTCATGAACTGCTTATCTCTCAATTCGCGAGCTACAGGACCAAACACACGCGTACCGCGCATTTCACCAGTAGGGTTAAGCAAAACACAAGCATTATCATCAAAACGGATATAGGATCCGTCAGGACGACGTACTTCTTTGGTTGTGCGAACTACTACTGCTGTTGACACTTGTCCTTTTTTCACTGTCCCAGAGGGAGAAGCTTCTTTTACCGTTACAACAATCTTGTCTCCGACAGAAGCATAACGTCTTTTTGTTCCGCCCA
>WTJU01000113.1 GCA_011526285.1 Candidatus Arcticimaribacter sp. | reverse complement strand
AATTTTTCTGATAGTTCTTTTTTTGATGTTATTATGTAGCCTGCAAAAACACCCAGTAAGCCAGTAGCAATTGCTGGGAAGGTGCTTAAGATGCCTTCTGGATCCCATGTTTTTTGCCATAGGACACCTGGTAATAAAAAATTGTCTATATAATGAGCCCAGTTTTTTTCTGGTATGCTAAGGTCTGGAAATCCTATTCCTGGCACAGGCACAAAGCACATCAAAAATAAATACCCAGATAAAAGCCCTGTAGTTACATAAAATTGAGTTCTTTTGGTAGTGTAAACATAAAATAGGGCCACAAAAAAGTAAACAAGTGCAATTCTTGGCAGCACTCCAACCCAACGTATACGCTCAAAATTAAACTCAGGCCAAAGCCATAGAAAGAGTCCCACAGCATATATTTTGAAACTACGCCAAAATATTTTCTTTACAAGTTCTAATTTTTCAGTGTTTTTAGCTCTTTTGTTTAAGGATAATACGATGGACGTACCCATAATAAATAAAAAGGTGGGGAAGATATAGTCTGTAGGCGTTAAACCATTCCATTCAGCATGAAGTAAAGGTTGATATACATGGGACCAGGAGCCAGGATCATTAACAATAATCATAAATATGATAGTTAATCCTCTTAATATATCAACGGCGAGTACACGTTGCTTATTCATCTTATTTTTACAATTTAAACCAAAAACGTAATGAAACGCTCCATCTAATTCTCACTTAACAAAAGAGCGACGTTATCATAGGCCTCTTGAGTAAGAACTTTAGTCCATTCTGTTTCCCCCTTGTAGATTGCTAAATAAGTTACATCTTTTTCTTTTGAAGAAGCATGCCAATGCTCTGTATTGGAAGCACACTTTAACACATCACCCTCTTTGATTACAATAGGTTGCTTTCCCATTTCTTGGTAATAGCCTTGTCCTGATACTACAATTAGCACTTGTTGATCTGTATGTTTGTGCCAATTCAATGTGGAGTTAGCTTTAAAAGTAGCTTTGGTAATATTATAAGGTAAAGATTGATCTGATTGAATTAATCGGTTTAGCCAAGCTTCCCCTTGGTAATTAGTATTTGGTGCTTTGAATCCTTCCTGAAAATATGAGGATAAATTATATTCATCCGTTTGAGAATAATTTTTTATGGAAAGCAAAATGAAAAGTAAATAGATAATATTCCTCATGTTTCAAATATAATTGTAATAGGTTACATATCAAATCTCAACCCCCAATCTCAACAGAAAACTCATTTCCTGAAACCCAGGGGTAGTGTTTTTGTAGGAGTACTTGAAACTTTTTAACTTTTAAATACAAGGTCTCCGCAATGAAGGGTTGTATGTATAAATTACCACTTGATTAATTTTAATATATTTAAGTATGTTAGAACAATTTAAAACCTCTCTCTTATTCACCATGTTTTTTTTGTTTTCTTGCGTTAATGAAGACATGGAAAATGGAATTAGATGGAGTGAAGAAAGAGCTTGGGCATGGCAAAAAGAAAATGGCTGGCTGGTTGGAACCAACTTTAACCCGAGCACCTCAATTAATCAGTTGGAATTTTGGCAAGAAGAAACTTTTGATCCTGAAACAATAAATCGAGAATTGCAATGGAGTGCTGAATTAGGGATGAATTTACATAGAGTATACTTGCACAATTTGCTTTGGGAAAAAGATTCATTAGGATTCTTAAATAGACTCGATAATTATTTAAAAATGTCCAGTAGTAAAGGCATTAAAACTCTCTTTGTTCTCTTAGATGATGTTTGGCATCCGGTTCCAAAACTTGGAAAACAGCCTGAACCAGTCCCCTTTGTCCATAATTCAGGATGGGTTCAATCACCTGGAGCTGAAATTTTAGGGGATAGTCTTAGGCATCATGAATTAAAAAACTATATCAAAGGTGTAATTACCCATTTTGCTCAAGATAAGAGAGTTGTCGCTTGGGACCTCTACAATGAACCAGATAATGTTGCCTACCAAAAAGGCAGAATAAATTTAGAAGTGAAAAATAAACACATATATTCCTTATCTCTTCTGAAAAAGGTATTTAGATGGGCAAGAGAAGTAAACCCTTCTCAGCC
>WTJU01000087.1 GCA_011526285.1 Candidatus Arcticimaribacter sp. | reverse complement strand
CTTTAGAAACAGCCCGAAAATCGTTGTAAAAGGCATTTTCCATAGCAACAAGATAAACAAAGATGTAAGACTAGATGGAATAAGGTTTAGATGGGCAATTGCAATGCTCCTTTGGCAATATTCCTTGAAAGTACAATTTTCTGAATTTCAGAGGTACCTTCGTAAATCTGAGTAATTTTTGCATCGCGCATTAACCGCTCAACATGATACTCTTTAACGTACCCGTTCCCACCATGCACTTGAACAGCTTCAATGGTGACCTGCATGGCTACTTCAGACGCTTTTAACTTAGCCATTGCACTAGCATATCCATAAGGTTTACCTTGATCTTTTAACACAGCTGCTCTGTAGACTAACATGCGTGCAGATTCTATTTCCATTGCCATTTCAGCAAGCTTAAATGCGATGCCTTGATGTTCTATAATTGGCTGACCAAAGGCTTTGCGCAATTGTGCATATTCTACCGCCAACTCATAAGCGCCTGCAGCAATCCCCAATGCTTGGGCGGCAATTCCAATTCGGCCACCCTCTAGGGTTTCCATGGCAAATTTAAAGCCGAAACCATCGGGTCCAAGACGGTTTTCTTTGGGTACTTTCACGTCTGAATAGATAATGGAATGGGTGTCCGATGATCGGATTCCCAACTTGTCTTCTTTAACACCTATTTCCACACCTTTCCAAGAATTTTCTACCACAAAAGCATTAATTCCACGGTGTCCTTTTTCGCGATCAGTTTGGGCAATCACTACATGGACACCTGCTTTTCCACCATTGGTTATCCAGTTTTTAACGCCATTCAATAGGTAGTGATCACCACAGTCGATGGCTGTTGTTTTTTGACTGGTTGCATCGCTACCAGCTTCAGGCTCTGAGAGGCAAAAACAACCAATTGTTTCCCCGCTTGCGAGCTGAGGCAGGTATTTCTTTTTAATTGCTTCTGAACCATATTTTTCAATACCAAAAAGGGCTAATGAATTGTGTGCACTCATGATAACTGAAGCACTAGCGTCTATCTTTGATAGTTCTTCCATCACCAAAACATACGAAAGTGTATCTAACCCACTGCCCCCAAAATCTGGAGAGGTCATAATGCCCATAAAACCAAGCTCCCCCATTTCTTTCACTTCCTCGGTGGGGTAGGTCATGTGGGTATCGCGTTCAATTACACCAGCCTTTGCTTTTTGCGCAAAATCACGGGCGGCCTCTTGAATCATTTTATGTTCTTCTGAAAGGAAAAAATTCATTTAATTTAATTTTAGTTTAATATATGCAAAATCAATACAGCTGTAGTATGCTTTGTAATACTAAATATAGAACCTTTTCCATTATAAATACAATGAAAGCAGCAAATTAATTTAGTGCTATGCTGTTTTTAGTAATCAATTTAATTTTAATGTATTTAAATTAAATTTTTAGTGTAAGAAAGTGTTAGTAATTTTGCCTCGATGAAAGAGAGAATAAATGCGTTTATACAGGAGTACGGGCAACGAATAAAAAACTCAAAAGGCTGGGGATTTTATTCTTTATTGGTGATTATTTTTCTTTTACCAATGGGATCAATACTTTGCCTTATCGCGCTTTACATTCGGTGTAAAGGTGTGTTATTTAAAAAGTGAGGCATTATGCAACCGCAGGCACACGTGAATTCATCAATTTAAACCATAAGGGAGGTACCATAGCCACTAAAATTGAGGTAGGATAACCAAAAGGCAATTGTGGACTGTCTGTAATGTTCTCCAATAATTGATATTTTTTTGAAGCTTTAAAGTGATGATCACTGTGGCGGGTTAATTCATACAGAACAATTCTACCGATGTAGTGATTGGAATTCCATGAGTGGTGTGGCTGTACACGTTCATAGCGCCCAGAGGGTAATTTCTTTCGTTGTAATCCGTAGTGTTCGATATAGTTTATTGTTTCTAAAAACAAAAAGGAAATGGTGCCAACAATAAGGGCGCATAACATAACAAAACTCCCTAAGAAATAAAAAATCAGTGCTAAATAACCTGCCTGAAAAAGGTGATAGAACAACATATCGTTCTTAATTGAAACGAACGAACGTTCTTGTTGCTTGAGGAGTTGCATTTGAATGGTCCAAGCATTCATGTATTGCTTGACCACTGATGTAAACCAAAAGCCATAAACATTTTGATTTAAACGTGAAGTAGCAGGGTCTGCTGGTGTTGCAACGTTTTTATGATGCCCAAAATTGTGTTCTAAATAAAAGTGCATATACAAACAAGGCAGCAGTAAAAGTTTCCCTAACGTACGATCGAAAGTGGTTTTTCTGTGTCCTAATTCGTGTGCAACATTAATGGCATTGGTGGCCAATAAAATACCTAAGGACAATATAATGCCAAAATATTCGGCAGTAGTGTAGCTGTTCGTATACAATTGAAAAAAGCCAAAAAACAGTACGCCAAATACAAAAGGGATATTGAGGTATAGCATTAGATCGAAAAACCGATTGAATTTACGATTCACCTGTTCTTCTTCTGTGTAATGCGTATCATAATCTGCCAAGATGGCTTCTAGAAGCGGAATAAAAATAAAGACATAGATAGGTGCTGTAAATGCTACAAAGCCATTACCGCTAACAGACACTAATGCAGCCAAAGGCACAGTGTAGGCAAAGAGGTATTTCAAATCGTTCATAAAATCAAAATAATCAGAAAGATACAAATTTTAGAACATTCAATAGATCGCTCTACAACTGTTTCTCATTTGAGAAACATCAGGCATTACTGGTCAATAGATTTGCTTCTTCTTTCTTTGTACAGCACGCTAGCGGTTAGCCCGCCAATTACCATGGCAATTCCCAAAAGGCTTTCACCAGTATAGACTTCACCAAACCAAAATACACTAAAGCTCAAAGTGAAGACAACTTCAACATATTTGAATGGAGCTACTTTACTGGCCTCGCCATTTTGGAAGGCTTTGGTCATAAAATATTGGCCAAAAAAACCAAAAACACCTAGAAGTAACAAAAGAAAAAATTCTATGGAATTCGGTAAAATAAAGTTCTGCAAACTTCCCACACCACCAACCAGGGTAGCGATTCCCATAAAAAAGAGAACTACCCTTAATGGATGGTCTTGGTGTCCAATCTTGGCAATGAGAATATACACTATGGCACTGAAAAATGCTGCTGCAACCACAACACTTACTCCAAACATACTTATTGTTGTGTCAAAACCTTTGATAAAAACTACACCTGCAAAGGCAAACAAATAAAACACCCATTGAATAGGAAATATCTTTTCTTTAAGAAATATTACCGCTAAAACACCACCAAATAAGGGAGCAATGTACCGAATGGTAACAGCAGAACCAACGGGAATGTAGTGAATCCCCATAAAGAATAGTGTCATTGAGGTAACGCCAAAAAATCCACGTAAAAGCAGCAGATAGGGTTTGTTTGGGCGCAGGTTTACCCCTCGAGACTTCATCAAAAAGAAGGTTAAAACTAAGGTGCCTAGTGAACGAAAAAAAACAAGCTCAAAGGTGGGGAAATGAATAAGAAACTTAACCAAAGCGTTCATAAAAGCGAAAGCTGTGGTGCTTAAAAGCATGTACCGTATAGCGGGTGGAATTTTCTTCAAAACAGTAAGATTGGTGCAAATATCGGCAATTGTTCTCAGCCGAAAGCTAGGAATAATGTATTATTGCTTATAGAATTATGGAGAATATCTATAGCTTTTTCAGCCTGCCTTTTTTACTAGCTGCCTTGGGTGCTTTTTTATTGGGTATTGCTAAATCTGGTGTAAAAGGAATCGCTGTTTTTATCGTGATCTTATTTGTGTTTGCCTTTGGCGCTAAAGCCTCAACCGGTGTACTGATGCCGTTGCTAATTGGTGGCGATATATTCGCGATTATTTATTATAAAAAACACGCAGACTGGAAGTACATCTTCATCTTAATACCTTGGATGATTTTGGGAGTAATTTTAGGTACTTATTTCGGAAATCTTTTGGATGAAAACACCTTTAGATTAGGCATGGCTGGATTAATTTTATTGACCACTCTACTTTTACTCTTTTGGGAGCGTTATCCGCTGAAACAAGTTCCCAGCCATTGGTCGTTTGCAGGGAGTCTGGGTGTTTTAGCAGGCTTCACTACCATGATTGGAAATTTAGCAGGTGCTGTCACCAATATTTACTTTCTGGCAATGCGATTACCCAAAAATGTATTCATTGGTACTTCAGCCTATGTCTTTTTTATCATAAACCTTTTTAAAGTTCCGTTCCATGTTTATGTATGGGAGACCATTAACCTAGGTTCTTTCCTCACTAGTCTGTCGTATTTCCCATTTCTATTTTTGGGTTTATTTGTGGGGGTAAAGGTTGTAGCACGTATTAACGACAAAAACTATCGAAAACTCATTTTGATACTTACTGCTATAGGCTCAGTAGTTCTATTCCTTCGCTAGAACTTCTTTTATTTGTGCAACCACCTCTGGGTTCAATAGGGTTGAAATATCTCCCAACGCCTCTCCCTCATTCGCGGCTAACTTTCTGAGAATGCGTCGCATGATTTTCCCACTTCTCGTTTTTGGTAAACCAGCAACAACTAAAATACGGTCTGGGCTTGCTATAGGCCCTATTTGCTTTCGAACTTCATTCGAAATTTCTGATGTTATCTCTTCGCTAGCACCAACCTCATCATAAAGCACAACAAAAGCAGCCAATGCATTTCCTTTAATTGAATGAGGAAATCCTACAACAGCACTTTCTACAACAGAGGGATGGGTATTAATGGCATTTTCTACGGGAGCTGTACCCAAGTTATGTCCAGAAACAATCACCACATCATCAACCCGTCCTGTTATACGGTAATTCCCCTGCGCATCTCTTAGTGCTCCATCTCCTGGGAAATAACGGCCTTCAAAAGCCGAAAAGTAGGTGGCTTTGTAGCGCTCATGGTTCCCGTAGATTGTTCTTGCAATGCCGGGCCAAGGATGATTAATGGTTAAAATCCCCTCTGCTTCTTGGTCGATAATTACTTTCCCTTCTGTATTGACCAAAGCAGCTTGTATTCCTGGAAGCGGTTGGGTAGCATAGGTTGGTTTTTGTGGAGTTACCCCTGCAAGAGAGGAAATCAATATTCCCCCAGTTTCTGTCTGCCACCACGTATCAACAATAGGGGTTTTATTGCCCCCTATATGCTCATTGTACCACGACCAAGCTTCTTCGTTAATGGGTTCTCCCACTGAACCCAAGACTTTTAGCGCAGATAAATCATAATCTTCTATCAACTTAGCAGGGTGTTGCGCAATGGCACGAATAGCGGTTGGTGCGGTATAAAATTGGTTGACCTTATGTTTTTCACAGATCTCCCAAAAACGATTCCACTTTGGGTAAGAGGGAATTCCTTCATAATGAAGACTGGTTGCACCACAAGCCAATGGCCCGTAAACCATGTAGCTATGTCCTGTAATCCAACCAATGTCTGCGGTACACCAATAAATATCATTTTCTTGGTATTGAAATACGTTGAGAAAGGTGTATGCTGTATAAACCATATAACCCCCACAACTGTGAACCATTCCTTTTGGCTGCCCGGTAGAGCCAGAGGTGTACAAGATAAACAAAGGGTCTTCAGCATCCATCTCAGTTGGTATACAAGTATCAGAAAGCCCTTGAATAAAATCATGCCACCAGATATCTCTTTTTTCTTCCCACGCTACATTTTGGAACGTACGCTGAAACACGATGCATCGCTCAATACTAGGACACGTTTGTAGTGCTTCATCAGCAATAGCTTTAAGGGGAATTACTTTATCGCCTCGAAAGCTGCCATCAGCGGTGATTAAAACAGCACATTTTGCATCGTTTATTCGCGTGGCCAAAGCCGATGATGAAAAACCCGCAAAAACCACTGAGTGAATGGCACCAATTCTAGCACAAGCCAATAGCGCAATGGTTAGCTCTGGGATCATGGGCATGTATAAACACACCCTATCCCCTTTCTTTACCCCTTGATTTTTTAAACCGTTTGCAAATCGACATACTGCGATTAAAAGTTCTTGGTAGGTATAGTGCACAGTAGCATCATTCGGGTCATTCGGCTCCCAAATCAACGCTAACTTATCAGGATTAGTCTCAACATGACGGTCGAGACAATTTTCTGTAATATTTAATTTTCCACCAATAAACCATTCCGTTTTAGGAATAGACCAATCGTAACTCAACACATCCGTCCATGGGGATTTCCAACGAAAGGTAGTTGCAATAGCACTCCAAAATGCAGCAGGTTGTTCAACTGACTTTCGGTATGCTTCTCGGTATTCTTCTTCCGTTTTTAACTGAAAATCTTGTAAAGAATTCATACTTAGATTTTGTTTCCCGGTGAAGATATAAAAATGATCCTACACCTAAAATGTTTAGACGATTAGTTGTTATTTTGTTTGTAAATTACAATCCGTGAAATTAAAAGGAAGTAAACTCTTCAGTATTCTCTTCATTAAATGCCCACAATGCCATGAAGGAAAATTTTTGGAACGAAAAGTATATGATTTATCAGCGTTTACAAAAGTTAGAAAATCTTGCCCTGTGTGTAAAATGAACTATCATATGGAGCCCAGTTTTTATTATGGGTCTATGTATGTAGCCTATGCGCTTGGAGTTGGTTTAATGGTGGGCATTATCCTGCTCAACCTGCTCTTTTCTTCTGAGTTTTCTTTTCTTCGAACCTTTTGGATGATTTGTGTGGCACTAATTTCACTCGCACCCTTACTCAATGCGTGGGCAAAAATTATTTGGGCTAACTTCTTTTTCCATTTCAAAACGGAATGGAAGAGCAAAAGCAAATAAACCTTCTTTTTTTAGTACATTGAAGACAATCTTTAGAAATCGTATTTTATGAAATATATTTTGGCCATTGATGCTGGAACAACCAGTTCCCGTGCTATACTTTTTGACCATCAAGGCAACCAAAAGGCTGTTGGTCAGCATGAGTTTCCGCAGTATTTCCCCCAAGAAAGTTGGGTTGAACACGATGCAAATGAAATTTGGGAAACCCAGTTAAAAGCAATTAGAGAGGTTATCGCCACGAATAGTGTTAGCACTGAAGCGATTGCTGCCATGGGTATTACCAATCAGCGAGAAACAACCATTATTTGGGATAGAGCTACGGGAGAACCCGTACACAAAGCCATTGTATGGCAAGACCGAAGAACTGCTTCCATTTGTAAGGCTTTAAACGCCCATGCAGAGACTTTCCTCAATAAAACGGGTTTGGTGCTCGATGCCTATTTTTCGGGAACAAAAATCAAATGGATATTAGACAGCGATCCCAACATCCGCAAACGAGCCGAAGCAGGAGAATTAGCCTTTGGTACCGTTGACAGCTGGTTAATTTGGAAACTAACCGACGGAAAAATTCACACGACTGATGTTACCAATGCCAGCCGAACATTACTCTACAATATTCACAATCTTCAATGGGATGAAGAACTCCTTAACCTACTGGACATTCCTGCTGCATTATTACCAAAGGTGGTGAGTTCTTCTGAAGTAGTGGGTGAAACCTCAGCAGAGCTATTTGGTACTGCCATTCCAATTAGCGGAATTGCTGGTGACCAGCAAGCCGCTTTGTTTGGACAACTGTGTCTACACCCAGGCGATGTGAAGAATACCTACGGTACTGGTTGCTTTTGTATTATGAATACTGGCGAAAAGGCTGTGGCATCAAAGAACAAAATGCTTACAACCATTGGTTGGCAGCGCAACGGAAAGACTTTTTATGCACTTGAAGGAAGTGTGTTTATTGCTGGTGCATTGGTTCAATGGTTGCGCGACCAATTACAACTAATTTCAAGTGCACCAGAAATTGAAGCCTTAGCCAAATCAGTTGAACATAACGGAGGAGTTACTTTTATTCCTGCACTTTCTGGCTTAGGAGCGCCCTACTGGGATCCCGAGGTAACAGGGGCTATAATGGGCATTACGCGAGGAACTGAAAAAGGGCACATCGCACGTGCAGCACTTGAAGCCATTGCTTTGCGTTCACGAGACATTATTATAGAAATGCAAAAAGATGCTGGAGTAGAATTTTCTTCGCTAAAAGTAGACGGAGGAGCGACTGAAAATAATTTATTGATGCAAATTCAAGCTGACCTGTTAAAGAAGCAAGTAATTCGCCCAAAAACAACCGAAACTACAGCCTTAGGCGCTGCCTTTTTTGCAGGTTTAGCGGTTGGCTTTTGGAAAGACGAGAATGAATTGCAAACCATCTGGAAAGAAGATCGTGTTTTTTCACCAGAAGAAAACATGCACACTGAGCGTTGCTTAGCCCTGTGGGAAAAGCGCGTAACTAAAATACTTTCATAACGAATGAAGAGAAGTACTCACTTAAAAAAAGTACAAGCAAAAAAGAAACCGTGGGATGTCCTAATTATTGGGGGTGGTGCCTCAGGGTTAGGAGCAGCGGTTGATGCAGCAAGTAGAGGATACCGAACACTACTGCTCGAAAAAAATGATTTTGCCAAAGGCACCTCATCCAGAAGCACCAAACTCGTTCACGGTGGTGTTCGCTATTTACAAAATGGGGATATCTCCCTGGTAATTGAAGCCTTAAAAGAAAGGGGAATCATGCGTAAAAATGCTCCCCACTTGGTGCAAGATCTAAGCTTTGTGATTCCATCTTATGATTGGTGGAATAGCCCTTTCTACGGAATTGGTTTAAAAGTCTATGATATGATGGCGGGGAATTTAGGCCTAGGCCCTTCTACCCTGCTCGATCGAGAAGAAACCATTGAACTAATTCCTAACGTAAAGAAAAAAGGCCTTCGTGGGGGTGTTATATACCATGACGGTCAATTTGATGATGCACGTATGGCCATTAGCCTTGCTCAAACAGCAGAAAATCACGGAGCTAGCTTGCTCAACTATTTTGGGGTTAAAGCTCTCTTGAAAGAAAATAACATGGTTGCTGGTGTCTTAGCCAAAGACGAATTAAGCGGAGAAGAAATTGAAATTTCCGCTAAAGTGGTCATTAACGCTACAGGAGTATTTTCTGACGAAATTCTTCAAATGGACCAACCGGGAAGCCGAAAACTCATTGTGCCAAGCCAAGGAGTACATATTGTTTTAGATCAATCGTTCCTGAATGGACCCCATGCTATCATGGTACCCCATACCACAGACGGAAGGGTGTTATTTGCTGTACCTTGGAACAATTATGTTGTGGTTGGAACAACAGACACCCTAATTGAAGCACCAAGCGAAGAACCTGTTGCGCTTGAACAAGAAATTGAATTCATTTTAGAAAATGCAGGGGCCTACATGACCAAGCAACCTAAACGCGCAGATGTAAAAAGTGTTTTTTCTGGACTTAGGCCACTTGCAGCACCAGAAGATAATGGGAGTGCAACAAAAGAAATTTCACGTCATCATAAAGTAACCGTTAGTACTTCAGGGTTGGTGAGTATATTAGGAGGTAAATGGACAACCTACCGCAAAATGTCTGAAGATTTGATCAATACGGCACAATCTGTTGGTGGGCTTCCAGAACGTGCTTGCATCACCCAAAGCCTCCCTATTCATGGCTATGATTACAATTCTGACTGGGCAAATCCGCTGCATGTTTATGGAACCGATATTGAAAAAATCTTAACGATTGATGAAAAAGGAAATAATAGCTTGAGTGAGCTTGTTCACCTAACAAAGAATCAAATTTTATGGGCTGTTCGCGAAGAAATGGCGATGACTGTTGAAGATGTTTTAGCACGTAGAACGAGAACCTTATTCTTAAACGCTGAGGAAGCCAGAAATCTGGCCATACAAGTTGCAGAAATTATGGCGAAAGAAATGCAAGCGTCTAAAGCTTGGATAAATGAACAAGTCAAAAACTTTATATCATTAACCAAAAATTATCATATCTCATGATAACACCATTCATTGCAGAAATTATTGGTACAGCACTTCTTATCCTCTTTGGGAATGGAGTTGTTGCCAATGTTAGTCTAAAAAAAACCTATGGAGAAAATCAAAGCGCCTTGGTTTTAATTACAACAGCATGGGGTTTTGCTGTTTTCATTGGAGCGTATGTTACCGGTCAATTTAGTGGGGGACATTTAAATCCTGCAGTAACCCTTGGCTTGGCCATAGCAGGGAAGTTTGCTTGGCATTTGGTTCCACTTTACGTTTTGGCGCAAATTATAGGGGCTATGCTGGGAACCAGTTTAAATTATCTCTTATACATAGACCACTACAGAGCGACTGAAGATGAGGCAACCATTCGCGGATCATTTTGTACTGCACCAGCCATTCGTAACCTAAAAAATAATCTTTTCAGCGAAACCCTTGGCACCTTCGTTTTGGTCTTTTGTATTTTCTTCATTGTTTCACCCAATATTGTAATTGCAGGTGTAACCACTGAAAACTTTGGAATAGGCTCTTTAGAGGCCTTACCCGTAGCCTTATTGGTTTGGGCTATTGGTATGAGTTTAGGAGGAACAACGGGCTATGCCATTAATCCTGCAAGAGATTTTGGCCCAAGACTGGCTTATCAACTCCTAAGAGGAAAAAAAGCAAATGCAGATTGGGCTTACAGCTGGGTTCCAATTGTTGGTCCGTTACTTGGTGCAGCTATTGCTGGACTGTTGTACACTGCATTACTTCCTTAGCAAGTATTCTATTTTGCAACGTTTACCGCACGTGTTTCACGAATTACGGTGACTTTCACCTGTCCGGGATAAGTTAAATCGGTTTGGATTTTTTGTGAAATCTGGAACGACAGTTCAGCAGCGTTATTGTCTGAAACTTTTTCGCTCTCAACTATAACACGTAATTCCCTTCCGGCTTGAATTGCATATGCTTTACTTACACCGTTAAAATCATACGCGATTTTCTCCAAGTCCTTAAGGCGTTGAATGTAGCTATCTAACACTTGACGACGTGCACCTGGTCGTGCGCCAGATATCGCATCACATACCTGAACTATGGGCGATAATAGTGAGGTCATTTCAATTTCATCGTGGTGCGCTCCAATGGCATTACATACCTCTGGTTTTTCTCCGTGCTTCTCAGCCCACTGCATCCCTAAAATGGCGTGAGGTACTTCAGTTTCTTCTTCTGGTACTTTACCAATATCGTGAAGTAATCCAGCACGCTTTGCTAATTTTGGATTTATACCTAGTTCTGAGGCCATCACTCCACAAAGTTTTGCTACTTCTCTAGAGTGTTGAAGAAGGTTTTGACCGTAAGAAGAACGGTATTTCATTCGCCCTACCATTTTGATAAGTTCAGGACTAAGTCCATGTATTCCTAAGTCAATTACTGTTCGTTTTCCTACTTCTGCAATTTCGTTATCAATTTGCTTCGTTGTTTTTCGCACCACTTCTTCAATGCGAGCAGGGTGAATTCTACCATCTGTTACCAAACGGTGAAGAGATAAACGTGCAATTTCCCGACGTACTGCATCAAAACAAGAGAGTATAATTGCCTCTGGGGTATCATCTACGATAATTTCGACACCAGTAGCTGCTTCAATGGCACGAATGTTTCTTCCTTCGCGTCCAATAATACGTCCCTTAACATCATCAGAATCTATATTGAATACCGAAACACAATTTTCTACTGCTTCTTCAGTTCCTATGCGCTGTATGGTGTTAATGATTATTTTTTTAGCTTCTTGTTCTGCCGAGAGTTTAGCTTCTTCTATGGATTTTTGAATGTAAGACATGGCCTCTGTTCGTGCACTGTCTTCTAAAGAAGCGATTAATTCATTTTTCGCTTGTTCAGCACTAAAGCCAGAAATTACTTCTAGTTGTTCTTGATAACGTTTCTCTGCCTTTTCTAATTCAGAACGCTTACGATCAATATTTTGAATGCGCTGGTCGAGATTGTTAGCTTTTTGTTCTAAGCGCTCATTGTTATTTTTAGTTTTCGAGAGTTCTTTGTTAAGCGTGCTTTCTTTCTCGCGCGCTCGTTTTTCAATTTCACTTATTTTTTTCTCTCGGTTAAAAATAACTTTTTCGTGCTCGGCCTTTAGCTCAATAAAACGCTCTTTTGCCTGCAACATTTTATCCTTCTTAATGCGGTCGGATTCCTGATGAGCTTTTTTTAAGATGCGCTTTGCTTGTTGCTCGCTTTTCTTGATCCTATTTTGCGCTTTATTTCGCTGAACAAGTTGTAGAATGACAACACCTAAAAAGGCACCGCCAATAGCAGCTGATAGTATTTGTATGGTTATGGTCATAACGTTTAAAAATTAAAAAGCCTGCATCGGTCTAGGTTTTGTATAAACTCCATTATAACAGGATTGCGGCTAACCTATGGATCAAGGATCTGTTCAAGACAGCTTGCTTTTACCATATGGACTCACCTCTTTTAAAAAAAAGTTCGTTGAGTTTATCAAAAAAGTAAACCAATACAGGCAGTAGTGTATCTATTCTAAAGAACGCATCAGAAAGTCGCCATGTGCTCTTGAATCATTTGATTGAGTTGATCCAGAGTAGCCGTATCAATGGCTGTACTTTCTTTTTCATTTTTGCGGTTTTGTTCGACTTGTGTTGCATACTGTAAGGCACACATTGCCAATACATCTTGCTTGTCTCGCACCGCATAGTTTTGTTCCAACTGTTTGATCATTGCTTCAATTTTTTTAGCCGATAACCGAAGTGCTTCCTCTTGCTCTGGTGCAACCGAGAGCGGATAAACACGGTCAGCTATGGTTAATTTTATCTTTAGCAATTCACTCATAGTAGCTCTAAGCCATTTCTTCTAACTGATTGATGCATGCATCTACCTGTTGAATTAAGGCATTGATTTTATGTTTGGTTGTCGCATTACTTTCGTTACTGCCAAGTAGTGAGTTGGCCATGGTTAGCGAATCATTCTCTGACTTTAAGGCTTTATTTTCCTGATCTAAAGTCGCTTGTTTACTTTTACTTTCGTCAAGTTGTGTGCGAAGTGATTCTAGTTCATAGTGGTTGTCTTTTAGCTTATTTAGCAATAACACTATGTTCTTTTCTAAGGTCGCAACACGTTGATTCGATTCTTGCATGACTGCATCATTACTCCTTACTCAAAGGTAACAATTTTTACCATAGCGATCTTTTAAGATCGTATGCATTTCTTTTTTTAACAGAATTTTTAGGAAGTGAAATTAGCGCTGTTGAGAAGCATTAGTGCTTCTGCTCCCCGCTCTTCTGGCACAAAAAAATAATCGTGGTGATAGGCTGCTATTACATTGCAAGGAATACTGTTGTCAGCCAAGGTTCCCGAAACTTTGGCCGTTATTCCTACAGCTGTCAATGCCGTTTCCTCTTTCAATTGTATGCAACGACAAGGAAAAATAAAAGGGATGTTTTTTTCTTCGGCTAACGATTGATCGATAACATAACTCATTGCCTCATCTTCTTGAAAACTCGCCAACGGTAGAAGGCCGTCTGGACATGTGTTGGTGAAAACATAAACTTCTTTGCGAAGTATGAAATGGAATTGCATCTTGTTTTAGGGATTCATTGTTTTACTAAATGTAAAAACTTAGTCGTTTAAAAAACATGAATTAAATCAAAAATTAGACTTAACTTCACCCAACCTAATCTTACTTTAAATGATTCGCATACTTTTTCTGTTAATGCTTCTCAAGTGTTTTATTATGTTTGGGCATTCGGCAAGCGCTACCTCTTTACACTCAATTAATGAACAAATACGACTAGACCCACAAGCAAAAAAACTTTATCAGGGATATAAAATCAAAATCATTGGTGGAACTATTGTTGGAAGTAGTGGCGTACTAGTTTTAAATCATTCTTTAGGGAGTATCTCAAACATAAACCCGCATGATTGGGGGGGTAACTAGTCTAGGGTTAGGTTTGGTTGGGGCAGGTTTACTCATCAGCAAAGGAACGAAAAAAAACGTGCAAAGGCGCTACAAACCGTTCAGCAAAAAAACAAAGTGAGTTTGTCGCTGCACCCCACAGGACTAAGGCTGTCTTTTAATTGAAGTCGATCTTTCTTTGTACATTTAAAGAAAGAAATTTTTATGCGTTTGCGTTTTTTATTTGCGTCTTTTTTATTGGTTACACTAAGTGCTTGTACCACCAATAAACTTCCAGAAGGAGCAATAGAACTATCAATAAAAATTGATGAAACTTCAGGGCTAGCAAGTTTTGAAAACAACTTTCTAACACTAAACGATTCAGGTGGAAAGCCAGCATTGTATTCATTTAATGCAAAAGGCAATCTCTTAGAAACGCATAAAATAGATGGCGCAATTAATCGTGACTGGGAGGACATTGCACAAGATAGTACGCATTTTTACATTGCAGATACTGGTAATAATTATGCCACACGAGAAGATCTTACTGTCTACATTGTAACTAAAGACTTTAAATTAAAGGACTCCATTAAGATTAGCTATGCCAGTCAAACAAACTTTAAGAAAAAAAAGAAAAACAAATACGACGCTGAGACACTGATAGCCTATGGTGACTCGCTTCTTATTTTTTCAAAAAATAGGAAATCACAAAAAACTCAACTTTATGCTTTTCCTAAAGAAGGAGGACAATTTTCTTTAGAAAAACTCCATACTTTTGATGTGAATGCTTTAATCACAGGAGGAGATTATGATTCAAACAGTAAGCAACTAGTATTAACAGCCTACTTGCCCGATTACACCCAATACATTTTCAAAGCTGAAAATTTTCAATTAGATGAACTTGAAGACATAGTATTGGAACGCTATCAATTACCGTTAAAACCAGCTCAAATTGAAGCTGTGAAAATCTTAGACAATGGTTCGGTTTGGATTACTTCTGAAGGGGAAGGAAGTAACCTGCCCTACCTTTATAAGGTTGATTTTAGTAACTTAACCCTAACCAATTAATTTAGACTATAAAATGAACGCTTTTCTATTAGATAAAATACATCGTCCTGCACTTGCTTTGTTAATCGCTCGTGTTTTTACAGGCGGACTTATGTGTTATTTACACGGATGGTCTAAACTCATGGAGGGAACAGAACGATGGGAAAGGTTAGGAAGGGGTTTAAGTCATTCGCTTGGCATGGATTTTTTAAGCATCCCCCTCGGTTTTATGGCAAGTTTTTCTGAATCTATTGCGGCAATTCTAATTATTGTTGGATGGTACACGCGCCCATCAGCTTTTCTCCTTGCTTTTACCATGTTGATAGCGGTGAGTAAGAAAATTCCTGCAGGCCTTCGCGATGCAGAACTTCCCATGCTTTTTCTATGTCTTTCTTTGATTATACTTTTTTCAGGTGCTGGAAAGTATAGTCTTGATTCCCAATTTTCACAAAAACTATAAACCTATGTTATTTTCATTTTTACTCATTTTATTCTTTATTACTACCCCACAAACGGAACCCCCAATAGAAGTTCAAACGGTGGGGAAATGGAACCTTGCCCGAAAAGTACCCCAGAAAGGTCCTAACCGATGCTATGTAGACATGCTTACTTTTTATGAAAACAATGAATTCGAGTTGGTATTTAAAACACTCATCGCAAACGAGGAGCGCGTTTATACCTACACAGGAGAAATTACCCCAAAAGGAGACGCGAATATTGCGTTGGGTAATGGTATAGCCTATTTAAAAGATTTTGTTCAGATCAATAATACCGTAGATTTTCGATTTGAATACGGTGAAAATTTAGGTATGTTTTGTAATCGAGAAGAACATCCCTACCCCCATAAGCACGAAGCCCATGATATTACTGGAAAAAAAATCATCCCCTAATTTGGTTAGATGAATTTACTTTCGGTTGAAGAGGTTGGAAAAACATTCCAAGACAAAGCAGTTTTTGAAAACATATCTTTTGGAATCAACCAAGGGCAAAAAATAGCCCTTATCGCCAAAAACGGAAGTGGAAAAACAACGTTACTTAAAATTGTTGCTGGACAAATTTCGCCCGACCAAGGAGAAGTCAATCAACGCAAAGGATTAAACGTTTCCTTTTTAGCACAAGAACCAAATCTAGATCCTTCTAAAACGGTTGAAGAGTGCATTTTACAATCTGATAATCCTATTTTAAAAATCATAGCGCGCTATGAGTCGGCTTTACTTAACCCAGATGATCAGGAAGAATATCAGGCTGCCTTTGAAGCTATGGATCAGCATCAGGCTTGGGATTTTGAAACGCAATACAAACAAATTTTATTTAAACTAAAATTAGACCAGCTTCATGCTAAGGTAGAGCAGCTCTCTGGGGGGCAACGTAAACGCATTGCCTTGTGCATTGCATTATTAGAAAAACCCGACCTATTAATTTTAGATGAACCAACCAATCACCTAGACCTAGAAATGATTGAATGGCTGGAGAGTTATTTTGCCAAAGAAAAGTTTACACTATTGATGGTTACCCACGATCGGTATTTTTTAGAACGCGTTTGTAACGAAATCATTGAATTAGACCAAGGGCAACTCTACACCTACAAAGGAAACTACAGCTACTATTTAGAAAAGCGAGAAGCACGTGTAGCGTTAGAAGATGTTGAAGCACACAAAACCAAACAAACCTTTAAAAAGGAATTGGAATGGATGCGAAAACAACCCAAAGCACGAACAACTAAATCAAAGTCACGCATAGAAGACTTTAAACGTATAAAGGCCAAAGCGCACCAACGAAGGCAGGAACACGAGTTGCAGCTTGAAATAAACATGGAACGTCTTGGAACCAAGATCATAGAACTACACTCCGTAGGAAAAAGCTACGGTGAAAAAACCCTCCTTGATGGTTTTGATTATAATTTTCAACGCAATGACCGTGTAGGTATCATAGGAAAAAACGGTACCGGTAAATCAACCTTTCTAAATCTGATTACGGGAGAACTAAAACCAGATAGCGGGAAAATCATATGGGGAGAAACAATAAAATTTGGCTATTATGCTCAAGGAGGAATAGAGGTAAAAGAGGGACAAAAAGTAATTGAAGTTATTCGGGAATACGGGGATTTTATCCCATTAAAGAAAGGACGTAAAATTTCTGCTCAACAGCTTTTAGAACGCTTTCTTTTTGACCGAAAAAAACAATACGATTTGGTTGAAAAATTGAGTGGTGGCGAACGAAAACGTCTCTATCTCTGTACGGTTTTAATCCAAAACCCAAATTTTTTGATTTTAGATGAGCCAACCAATGATTTAGATATTGTGACCCTCAACGTACTGGAGAACTTTTTACTGGACTTTCCAGGTTGTTTGGTTGTGGTTTCGCACGATCGCTATTTTATGGATAAAATAGTGGATCACCTGTTTGTGTTTAAAGGAAATGCCGAAATTGAAGATTTCCCAGGAAATTATACTGACTACAGAGTTTACGAAAACAGTCAAGCGAAAGAAGAAAAAACTGAAAGTAAACCCAAAACGAGTTGGAAAGCCCCTAAAGCTGGAAGCGTTCTTACTTACAACGAACAAAAGGAGTTTAAGCGATTAGAGAAAGAAATTGAAAAATTAGAAGAAGAAAAACGAGGTCTAGAAGCTCAATTTACAAATCCCAGCTTGGCTGCTGATACTATCACAGAACTTTCAATTGATTTAAGCAAGCTAAACAATTCCATTGAAGAAAAAACCGAACGTTGGTTTGAACTCTCTTCTAAAAATGACTAAACAAAATTAGACAGGAAAGACACGCAAACAAATCCCGTTACAGCGATTATTAATGTCATGATTGACCATGAGCGGAAGGTTTGCTTTTCATTAAGTCCCAGATATTGACTCACTAACCAGAACCCGCTGTCGTTAACATGGGACAAAATGGAAGCTCCAGCTGCAATAGACAGAACCAATAATGCCTTGTTAGGAACAAAAAAACTTATTTCTAACAAAGGGGCAGTTAGACCAGCAGCTGTAATCATTGCAACGGTAGCAGAGCCCTGCAGGAGACGAATTATTGCAGCAGCTAAAAAAGCAAACAGCAGTAAAGGAAAGCCTTCATTGGCCAACGCAGTTGCAATCATCTTTCCAGCCGCTGTATTAATTAACATTTGTTTAAATGCCCCTCCTGCTCCTGTTAATAATACAATCATACCTGCGGGTGCCATAGAACGGTTAGCCAGTTCCAATAATTTTTTAGCAGAAAAACCTTGACATCGACCCAAAATCACCCATGCCACTAAATTTGCGATAATGAGTGCCCCAAAGGGATGCCCTAATATTTGAAAGGTATACACCAACCAATCTGGCCAATAATTCACCCACCCAAGACTGTTCATTAAGGTGGTTAACACAATAAGAAATAAGGGAAGTCCAACTACAAAAAGAACTTGTCGAAAACTAACCTTACTTTCTTTTTTTACATGTTTTTCTGTCAATGGAGGTGCTTTTACATGGATTTCCTGACTAATCATGTAAACATATATAACACCACTCACAATTGCTGTAGGAATACCCACCATTAACCCATATACAATAACCCAACCAAGGTTTGCAGATAGTATTTCGGCAACTGCCACAGGCCCGGGAGTTGGTGGGATAAAGGCATGTGTAATGGCCAAACCAGCCAATAAAGGCAAGCCGTAGGTTAAGATAGATTTACCTGTTTTTCGTTGAAGCGTGTAAACTAATGGAACTAGCAGGATGAATGCCACATCAAAAAATACAGGGATAGCCAAAATAAACCCTGTACAGAGAAGCGCCCAAGAACTTCGTTTTTCACCGAAGGCACTTAACAAGCGGTGCGCCAAAACCTCAGCCCCTCCTGAATGTTCTAAGAGTCCTCCTAAAAGTGTCCCTAAACCAACTACAGTAGCCACAAAACCTAATGTTGTTCCCATGCCTTCTTGTAGTGTGCTTAAAATAGCTTCTGCCGGTAGTTTGGTTAACATTCCTAAAACAATGCTAGCAATGAGCAATGCGATAAAAGCGGGGAGCTTAAAACGCAATATCAACACCAGTAAAACACCAATGCTAACCAAAACAGCCTGTAGGAGTGTGTAATCTATCATAGTTGAAATGTACATATTTTCTCGTGAACAAAAATTCATTGGGAAACTACTGGGAAAAAAGTATCTTCGTTTTCATGACTATCCGAAACCAATTTCTTAGCTATTTTATTTTTTTTGCGGTCTATTGTTTTGCACAACAACCCACTCCTCCACTTGATATTCCTTTAAAGCTTTCAGGAACCTTTGGGGAGTTTCGCGCTACACACTTTCATGCTGGTTTAGACATAAAAACTCAGGGAAAAGAAGGTTTTGAGGTAAGCGCAATAAAAGCAGGTAGCATTCGTCGTATTCGTGTGGCAACAACAGGATATGGAAAATGTTTATACATTCAACATGCAGACGGTACTACCTCTGTTTACGCACACCTTAAAAAATTTGCGCCAAAAATTGAACGCTTCATTAAAGAAATACAATACACCAAGGAAAGTTTTATCGTTCAAAAGTTTTTAAAGCTTGGAGAAATGACGGTAGAAGAAGGTGAATTAATTGGATTTTCGGGAAATACAGGTGGGTCAATGGGGCCGCATCTTCACTTTGAGATTAGAGATACTAAAGCGGAAACACCTCTAAATCCCTTACAATTAGGGTTTGAAATTCCTGACAGTATTCGTCCAATTGTCCAAGGTCTTTACTATTACAAAAAAGAAACGAACGAAATTAGCCCTAAAACACAACTACTGCTGCACCGCGAAAATGACAGCCTCTACACAGCAGATATACAGCGTTTAGGGGGAGAACATGCCTTTGGGATCCGTTTATTTGATCGTCAAGACATGAGTTATAACCGCAATGGAATTTACCGTGCCCAAGTTTCTGTAAACGGAAGTCCTATTTTCAGCTACACCTTTGATAAAATTAATTTCAATGACGGGAAAAAAATTAATGCATTGATTGATTATCCTACCTATCGGGAAGAACGTATCCGTATTCAGAAATTATTTAAAGATCTTGATGTAGACTATAGCTTTTTACCCAAAGAGGCAGCCAACGGATTTATTGATTTTAAAGAAGGTAAAGCGTACAAAATTGAAATTAAGATTGATGACTACGAAGAAAACAGCACCTATGTTGTTTTTTATGTAGAGGGTTCACCAAATTTTATAGAAGATGAAATACCTACTTTTGAAAACCCCATTGAACCTGAACAAGATTATCTTTTTGCTTTTGACAAGCATGAACTCTACATACCTAAAGGAACGTTCTACCAAACTGTAGATTTAACGTTAGAAGAACGCCAAGACACCTTAATCATTGATGAACTCCCCTACCCTCAACGCAAAGGTTTCGAGCTTCAAGTGGCTATTCCCAAAAATTTAGATTCTATCGCACAACAACAACTAGCGTTGGCCTTATATGACCCAGAAGCTAAAAAAGAGAAGGACACCTTGCGTTTTGTGTGGACCGTTAAAAAAGACAGTATTCTGTCTACCAAATCTGCATATCCCGGAACCTATGTCCATAGCCGAGATTCTATTGCTCCACAAATAGAAGCTTTAAATTTTAAAGACCAACAATGGGTTAGCAATTATAAGTTTTTGGAACTGCGTATTGAGGATGATTTCTCAGGAATAAAATCCTACAGGGCAAGCATCAATGATCAATGGATTCTCATGGAACACGAACCCAAAGACAAAACCTTAATGTATGACTTTAATGATCTTGAGTTTGATCGAACTCAGTTGGATTTTAAACTAGAGGTTGAAGATCAAGTGGGAAATAAGGCCTTTTTTGAAGCAACTTTATTTAGGAAACCTCAGCGTTAAATGCTGCTAAAACCTTTAATAAATAATCAACTTCTTCTTTTGTGTTAAAAGAAGAGAATGAAAAGCGAATGGAAGGATGGCCTTTGTGTTCATCACACAAGACCTCTTGCAATACATGCGAACCAATGTTGCTTCCTGCCTGACAAGCACTTCCTTTTGAGCAAGCAATACCTTTAAGGTCTAAATGAAAATCAAATAACCCCACCTTATTTGCAGGTACGGGTAGGCAAACGTTTAAAAGTGTATATGTGCTTTTATTGGTCTCTCCACTGCATCCGTTAAAATGAAGTGTTGGAAAAATTTCTTTTAAACCATGCATTAAATGCTGTTTTAAAGCTAAGATGTATGCACGTTCTTCTTCTAGTTGATTGTAAGCTAGCTCTAGTGCTTTTGCCATGCCCATAATATTATGAACAGACTCTGTACCGGCACGTAAGCCACGTTCTTGCCCACCAC
Source organism: Candidatus Arcticimaribacter sp. (assembly GCA_011526285.1). GTDB lineage: Bacteria > Bacteroidota > Bacteroidia > Flavobacteriales > Flavobacteriaceae > Arcticimaribacter. The sequence goes on along the minus strand of WTJU01000087.1, from coordinate 10,622 downwards.
CAACAATAAAGGGATTTAAACCAGAGTTTTTTCGAATGAATGAAAACCCAATTCCTTTTGGACCGTGAAATTTATGCGCTGCTGCAGAGAGAAAATCAATTTTGATTTCTTCTAAATCTATTGCATAATGCCCTACGCCTTGAACAGCATCAGAATGAAAAAGTGCGGCATGTGTTTGGCAAAGATTGGCTACTTTTTTCAAGTCTAGAATGGTTCCAATTTCATTGTTCACATGCATTAAGGTAACCAGTTTTTTACGGTCATCTGCTGTCAATGCAGCCTCTAAATCAGCATAGTCAATTTCTCCTTGTTTGTTTACAGGTAAATAAACCACATTGCAGCCTTTGGCTTCTAAAAAGTCAAGTGCATGTAAAACAGCATGGTGTTCAATTTTAGTGCTAATTATGGTTTCTACCCCAAGGTCTTCTACTGCGCAACGCAAGAGCATATTGTCTGACTCTGTTCCACCTGAGGTAAAGATAATTTCTTGCGGTTGTGCATTGAAATGGCTCGCAATAGATTTGCGAGCTGTTTCAATTAGTGTCCTTGCAGAACGCCCAAAACCATGCGTTGAAGACGGGTTGCCATATGTTTCCCTGAGGGCTTCGTGCATTACCTCTATGACCTCAGTACGTAGCGGAGTTGTTGCTGCATTATCAAAATAAACCTGCATGCTATTAGGCGTTTACCGTTTCAAACTCTTTTAAAGTTGTCGTGATTATTGAAATACAGTCGCGTAGTTGCGCTTCTGTCATCACTAAAGGAGGGGCAAATCGAATAATATTTCCGTGTGTTGGTTTAGCCAACAATCCTTTATCTCTAAGGCGAAGACATATGTTCCATGCTGTATCGCTTTCTTCGCTGTCGTTAATCACTATCGCATTGAGAAGTCCACGTCCACGAACAAGGGTAACGATAGAACTGTCTTGAATGTAACGATTCATTTCTTCACGGAATATTTTACCCAATTTTCTTGCGTTTTGGGTAAGCTTTTCATCGCGCACAACTTTTAGTGCTTCCATTGCAATAGAGGTACCAAGCGGATTTCCACCAAATGTACTTCCGTGTTGCCCGGGTTGAATCACGTCCATAATGGCACGATCTGCCAGAACAGCAGATACGGGAAAAGCACCTCCACTTAGGGCTTTCCCTAAAATTAGTAGATCGGGGCGTATGTAGGTGTCTTTTTGACGTTCACAATGTCCTTCACAGCTACAATTTCCACAAACTGCCAGCAAAGCACCTGTTCTACCAATTCCTGTTTGAATTTCATCTGCAATTAACAGTACATTGTGTTGTGTGCAAAGGGCTCTTGCTTTTCGGATAAAATCTTCATCAGGAGTATAAACTCCAGCTTCTCCTTGAATAGGCTCAACCAAGAAACCTGCAATGTTTGGATTGTTTTCCAATACTTCTGCCAGAGCTTCAGTATCATTATAGGGAATAGGAATAAACCCGCCAGTATGTGGCCCAAAATGATTTTTAGAACCGGGATCTGAAGAAAAAGAAATAATGGTGGTTGTTCTTCCGTGAAAATTATTGTCACAAACAACAATTTGTGCTTGTCCTTCTGGAATTCCTTTGACGGTATGTCCCCATTTACGCGTAATTTTTATTGATGTTTCAACTCCCTCTGCACCGGTATTCATGGGCAAAAGACTCTCAAAACCAAAATAGTTGGTGGTGTACTCCATGTATTCACCCAGCTTGTTGTTATGGAAAGCGCGTGAGGTTAAGGTCAAGGTTTCAGCCTGACGTTTCATCGCATCAATAATTCGCGGGTGGCAGTGTCCTTGGTTCACCGCAGAGTAGGCTGAAAGAAAGTCGTAATACTTTTTCCCTTCAACATCCCATAGGTAAACACCTTCCCCTTTGGCCAATACCGCTGGGAGTGGGTGGTAGTCGTGTGCCCCGTATTTCTTTTCAAGGGCTAAGTGATAATCTGAATTCTTGTTTTGTGTAGATGCCATACTTAATTTATTTTGACATTATACATTTCACAATTCCTTCTTAGGGAGAGAAATCATCCATAGTAAAAATACAATATATTTCTATGATTTCTTCTATAATCAACCGAAGCAGAACGTTTTTTTAACTGTATTTTTGCGGCATGCGAAATAGACGTAAACCACAATTTTTTGAGAAGCTCACCATAATTGACACAGCCAACAAAGGAAAAACTGTAGCAAAAACCGCAGAAGGAATACCGATCTTTTTGAGTGGCGGAGTTCCGGGAGATGTAGTAGACATTAAGACCTTTAAAAAACGTAAAGGATACTTTGAAGGGAATATTGTTAACTACCACAGCCAATCTGAATACCGAACTACAGCTGTTTGCGATCACTTTGGACTTTGTGGTGGATGCAAATGGCAACACATGCAGTATACGGCACAACTCCTCTTTAAAGAAAAAGAGGTGAGTAATAACTTGAAACGAATTGGTGGCGTTGAGCCAAAAACAACCCACCCCATTCTAGGAAATGAAACCCCTTATTTTTATCGCAATAAAATGGAATTTTCATTTTCTGCAAATCGTTGGATGACACAAGAAGAAATTGATTCTGGCGAAAGCTTTAATAAAAATGCCCTTGGTTTTCACAAACCTGGAATGTGGGACAAGATTGTTGATATTGAGAAATGTCATCTACAAGCAGACCCTTCGAATGCGATACGCAATGAAATTAGGCGATATGCCTTGGAACAAAATTTAGCCTTTTTTCACCCAAAAGAACAAAGTGGTTTTTTGAGAACTCTCATGATTCGAACTACATCTACAGGGGAAATCATGGTATTAGTTCAATTCGTTCATGAATCAGAAGCACTAGCACCTCTCTTGACGCATTTAGACACAACTTTCCCTGAAATTACTGCCTTGCTTTATGTAATAAATAACAAGGCTAATGACACGCTGTATGATCAAGAAATAAAACACTTTGCAGGACGTGAATATATTGTGGAAGAAATGGAAGGTTTGCAATTTAAAATTGGAGCAAAAACTTTTTATCAAACCAATTCAGAACAAGCCTACGCACTCTATAAAATTACACGTGATTTTGCTCAGTTAAAAGCAGAAGATGTTGTTTACGACCTCTATACTGGTATAGGAACTATTGCACAATTCATAGCAAAATCAGTTACTAAAGTAGTTGGTGTTGATGTTGTCCCCGATTCTATTGAAGCGGCAAAGGTAAATGCAAAAGACAACGGGATTTCCAATGCCTTTTTTGAAGCTGGCGATATGAAAACCATTTTTACGCAAGATTTTATTGAGCGACACGGAAAAGCTAATGTTGTGATTACAGACCCTCCACGTGATGGAATGCACAAAGATGTTGTAAAGCAACTTTTATTGCTTGCTCCAGAGCGGATTGTCTATGTGAGTTGCAATAGCGCTACGCAAGCTAGAGACCTTGCATTGTTGTCATCAGACTATGCAGTAGAAAAATCACAAGCGGTAGACATGTTCCCACAAACCCACCATGTTGAAAACGTAGTATTATTGGTCAAAAAATAACCTACATTAACTGTTCCTCTCCAGTACAAATACGGGCTGCTTTGGCACAATGTAGTTCTAAGGTATCGTATAATGGTACCTCAGGAATATCGTCTTGATTGACCAATAATTTAATTTCTGTACAGCCTAAAATCACCCCCTCAGCACCATTTTCAGCCAGTTCCCGAATACAATTAATATAAAATTCCTTCGCCCTAGCTTTAATCTGATGGTGAGTCAATTCCTCAAAAATAATTCGGTCAATCTCTTTCTTATCTTTTTCCTGTGGTGTAATCACTTCAATACCACAGTCGTTATATGCACGAATAAAAAATTCATCTGACATAACAGGGTAGGTTCCTAATAGCCCCACTTTGGTTTTTTCATGTTGCTTTATTTCAGCAGAAACTGTTTCGAAAATATCAATAAATGGAATCTTTATAGCTGCCTTAATTTCTTCTCGTACACGGTGCATGGTATTGGTGCCTAAAAAAATACAACTCACTCCTGCCGCTTCAAGGCGTTTTGCCTTGTCTACCAAGTAAATGGCGGCATCATCCCAAGCATTCGTTCGAATATAGTATTCGATCTGCGCAAAATTGACACTGCAAATAATGATTTCGGCAATATTGTGTCCTCCTTTAGCTTCTTTAACTTTTTGGTTGATGATTTCGTAATACTCTGCTGTTGCAGCAGAACTCATACCGCCCATCAAACCGATGGTCTGTAAGTTGACTGGTTCCATTGGTTATTGTTTTGTTGACATGTACCGAATATGATTTGATTTAAATTATACCTAAATTTGTACATATTTGGTTTTAAACATCAAGCCAAAAATAAACAAAACCAAGCGCAATCGACTCGATGAAGAGGAGTCCTTCAAACTTTGCTATGCTAGCCTCCATGAACAAACAGTTGTTCTTCGTGTTTTTTTTGACTCTCCTGACTTTTTCTTGTGAAAAAGACGATGTGTGTAATGAAGGTACACCTGGAACACCAAGGGTTGTTATTCGCTTTTATGACCACAATAGCCCTAATGATTACAAGAGTGTTGAGGGGCTCACGTTCAAAGAAGTAAATCAAGAAAATGCTTACCGAAGAATAACAGGAGACTCTACAGCACTACCCATGGACTTGTCGAAAAATTTCACACGGTATGCAGTTATAATTAGTAGTACTGAGAGTGTGACTATTGCCGACACACTTCAATTCAACCACGGAGACCGCAGCGATGCTTACAGCCGTAGAGCTTGTGGGTTTAGTGCTGAATACAGATTAATGAATCCACCCATTACAGTAATTGGATCACCTACTTGGTATATTCGCTCCACCATACTTTTAGACAGTATTCGAAATGAAGAACAAGCACATTTGGCCATTTATCATTAGTCTGATAGTTCCCCTACTTTGTTTTTCTCAAGAAAAAAATGAAGTGGGAGAAGAAAAAGCACCCAAAGTTTATGCTTTGCGGCTTGGACTAGATCTAATCAAGCCCGCTTTAACTCAATTTGGAGAAGATTATCAGGGATTAGAATTGGTTGGTGATCTTAGATTAAACAACCGTATTTATGTAGCTGCAGAGCTTGGGAGTGAACGCAAAACACAACAATCAGAACAAATTAATTTCACCACCAACGGTTCCTACATTAAACTAGGTGTGGACTATAATTTTTTCAATAATTGGAAAGGAATGAACAATGCGCTTTATGCTGGTTTTCGTTTATCAAGAAGTTTGCACACGCACCAAGTCAATTCCTACACCCTCTACCAAACAAATCAATACTTACCAATTTTTACCACAGAAGGTTATTTAACAGGAGAAAGAGCGCAATTGAGCAGTAGTTGGTTTGAACTCCTTTTTGGGACTAAAGTAGAATTATTCCCCAATTTTTATGCTGGGATAAGCATTCGTATGCATGCCTTACTTAACAACAATCAACCTCAAGATTTCGGTAATCTACATGCCCCAGGATTCAATAAAATAACCGATGATAATAAGTTTGGTGCAGGCATTAACTACACAATAGCCTACGCCTTCCCATTCAGGTTTAAAAAAGAAAAAACTAAAGCTGAATAGGTTTCTTACGAAAAGGGAGCTTCACAAATAACTTGCCTTTATTGACCAAAAACTTCGGGCTTACAATTCCTGTAAAAAGAACCGAAAGAAAAATCAATGGAACATACGACATTGGCATTAGGGTTCCTATACCATTCTTAAAAAACAAAAAGATGCTTCCAAAAAAAATGAAGTTGAGTAAAAGGGCCAAGGTTTCTTTTTTCATCGTGAAGAATTGGATTTAAGTTTGTGAATTTTCTTGGTTCCAGCATAAATAGAATAGTGCAATAAACGCGATTCCAGCTTCCCATTATACAATTTAATTTTTCTGGAAGGACGCAAGCCTAGGTGCTTCATGGCTTCTAAATTAGAAGTGATAATCCAAGCTTGAGTGTTGGTGTAATGTTGTTTTAATGTGTCTCCAAACTGTTTATACAAGGCATTAATATCACCTTCGAGTCGTTCTCCATAGGGAGGGTTTGACACTAGGTGTAAAGGAGTATCTTCTTCTTTTTTGGTGAAAAAGAAATTGTCTTTTTCAATAGAAATAAACTCTTCTAAATTGGCATTTCGAACGTTATCACGTGCTTTTGCCACAGCAGAGGGTGCTTTGTCATAGCCCGTAATATATCCTGCCAATCCTTGTATCCTGTTGAGCTGGGATTCTTCTATTGTAAGGTAAAGATCTTCATCCCAATCTTTCCATTTTTCAAAAGCAAATTCTTTGCGATTTATATTGGCGGGTATGTTGCACGATAATAGAGCTGCTTCTATCAGTAGAGTACCACTCCCACACATTGGATCAAGGAAATCTGTACGCTTGTCCCAACCTGACAGCTGAATTAAGCCCGCTGCCAAAACTTCATTTAAAGGAGCAATATTGGTAGCTGTTCGGTAACCACGATGATGAAGTGATGCCCCAGAACTATCAAGTGAAAATGTACAGTGATTACGATCTATATGCACATTAATACGTACATCAGGATGTTTTAAATCTACAGAGGGTCGGGTACCAACTTTTGCACGAAACCCATCTACAATTGCGTCTTTAACGCGCTGTGACACGTAGAGAGAATGAGTGAAAAGTTCCCCAAACACAACACTGTCTATAGCAAATGTTTCATTTGAAGTAAAATAATCATCCCAAGGGAAATCAAATGCTTCCTTATACAAATCATTTTCACTTTTTAAGGTGCATTCGTGAATGGGAACCAAAATTTTTAAGGCGGTTCGCAAACATAAATTCGCTTTATACATAAAGCCTTTATCACCAGAAAAGTGAACCACACGGTTGCCTTTTTCGATTGCTTGTGCGCCGAGCTCCTTTAATTCTGTGGCAAGTAAATCTTCAAAACCAAAAAAGGTTTTAGCCAACATTTTGAAATTTGTTTGCATGTCTATTTCCTTACTTCAAAAATAGTTTAATTTTGACCAACTAAACTCATGGGCTTAAAGAAAGCATCAAAATGATTCTCACCCTCCTACTTCCCGTTTCGGCTGTGCTTCTTGGCGCATGTCTAGCCTACTACTTTAAACCTGAAACTCCCAAAGGGATGAAATTACTTCTGGCCTACAGTGGTGCCTTCTTATTAGGCATTTTGGTTTTAGAGATGCTCCCTTTAGTGTATTCGCATGCAAGTAACACCACTGGTTTTTGGATTTTGGGTGGAATTCTTTTTCAAACCATGTTGGAATATTTTTCGAAAGGCGCAGAACACGGTCATGTGCACTACCACAAAAAACAATTCCCATGGATGATCTTAATCAGTTTATGTATACATGCATTTTTAGAAGGCATGCCCCTAAGCAATGAACTTGGATTGTTGTGGGGAGTTAGTATTCACAAAATTCCGATAGGGCTCGTTATTGGTTCTATGCTTTTTGAGCAAGAATCTGCCATGACTCCAAAAATCCTTGCATTAGTGTTTTTCGCGTTAATGAGTCCACTTGGGAGTTATACCGCAATTTATTTTGATCCTGTTGCACTTAATCGACATATTTCGCCGTTCGTCTTGGGTGCTTTGCTTCATATTTCAACCACAATTCTCTTTGAAAGCTCCGAGGAACATAACTTTAACTTACAAAAGTTCTTTTCTATTCTTTTAGGGGTTGGCACTGCCGCCCTGTTGTAATTACCATCTATTACACAAACAATACCGACTATTACGTCATCACTACCGGAATATACAGGCCGTTTGGTAGGGTAGTCATCTTTGTCGCATCTTCACCAACAGAAACAAAAAGTTAAATAATTGAGTTTAACCTACGCTACTTATTTTTTTCCAAAAAGCATTTGCGAAACTACTTCGCAGATGCTTTTGTTTTAATCAGCTAGACCAAAGCTCGGTGCTTTAACTTTTTGTTTCTACTACTAAATTTAACTATGATGAACTACACTACTTATTACTTATCCCGTTACCCATTATTCTTTATTTTAATCAACCTTTTTCTTTTTTCTAGTTGTACAGAAGAACTGGATGACTGTTTCTTTTTAACGCAAGAAAAAGTAAATCGTCAATTTAAACTTGCTTCATTTAGCGGAATTAAATCAAACCTAAAAGGCACCTATATCTTTAAACAAGGTGACGAGCATAAAATTGAAATCTCAGGTCATCCGCGTTACATTGAATCTCTCAATACCAGAGTAATCAATGACCAACTAACACTTGGAAGTCGTTTCCCATTTTGTAATGAAACCACTCCATTTGAAATAACGATCACGCAACCACGACTTGAAAAAATATTCATAGATGCAGAAAGTACTGTGACCATAGAAGACTTTGAAAACCAAAGTGACCTACACATAAAACTGTCGCAAAAAAGCTTCTTAGACATTCATCGTTTTGAAGGGCTTAGAAACTTCTATGCTTTTATAAGTCAAAACGCTGTGATTTCAAGTGTCGAAAAACTTAGCCCGCTTGAGCAAATTGACATTGTTATTGAGGGAAAAGGACAATTTTCTGGATACCCAATGCCTGCTAAAAAAGTAAATGTAAATATTTTAGGGAAAGGACATTGTGAAGTAAATGCCATTGAAAAACTTCATGTAGAAATTAAAGGAGATGCCAGTGTATTCTCTAAAGGAGAACCAATATTATACAAACGAATCACTGGAAAAGGAGATGTTTATTTCACCGATTAGTAGAATTAATTAGTTCAACTACTCGCTGCATTTCAGTCCAAATAACAAAGTGATCATATGAGGAGTTATACAATATTTCCGCATGATTTAAATAGGGGAGCAATGCAATTGGAGATCGAGGATCTACCAAAACATCTTCTCCCCCCTGAAGGAAATAAAATGGGAGCTCTAGTGTACGCAATGACATTTTTAAACGATTCAAATCTCCCTGTAATGATATCATCTCAAAATTACTTGCACTTAGACCACTACTTAAAAAAGGACGAATACATGCCATTTGGGCCAGTCGATTATACCACTTTGGAGGTTGGTACTCTGCCGCAACAGTTCCTGCTAATGAAATAACAGCTTTAACACTTTTGGGATAGTCAACCGCAAGCTGCAATGCCAGACCGCCACCATATGAATGCCCCACCAAAGTACACGGCTGACATTCTTCTTCCATTATCTTTTTAAGCATACGACTTTGATTCACCAAATTACCACCGCTAGCAGTGGTGCCTTGATACGGGGGTCGATCAACCAATAAAATTGAATAGTGCTTTGCAAGTGACGTTTCTAATAAAAGTTTTTCCCATACGGTCCAATCGCCCGGTGAACCGTGAATCAACATCAACCGAGGCAAATCAGGATCGCCAAGTTTAACATAGTAAACCTTTCCAGAATTAATTTTATAGGTATGCTCACTTAGTTCAAGGTTCTTCTGCTTAAATTTTAATTTATACGCATCAAAATCTTGGCGCTTTTCAAGTTGACTACTCCCAAACATCAAAAGAATTAGAAGCAAAAAAACTCCTCCAAAAACCCATATTAGGATTCGAAAAATAAATCTCATGCTCATACAACTAATACAACCACCATTTGAAAATGTGCTGCAGCACCTGCGAGAACAAAAACATGCCAAATTACATGATGAAAGTACAAGCGTTCCCAACGGTAAAAAAAAGTACCTACCGTATAGAAAAAACCTCCTAAGGCCAAATAGATAAATGCTTCTTCTGGAAAAAGGGCAATTACATTCTGAATGTCGAAAATTACCAACCAACCCATGGCCAAATAAAGAAAAAGTGAGAAGTTCTTGAACCGACCAATCATAAAAATCTTATACAATGTTCCAATGAGCGCAATACTCCACACCCCAGCCAATAAGTATAAACCTGAACTATCCTTTAATATGGTAAGTGTAACAGGGGTATAAGTTCCAGCAATTAAAAAATAAATTCCAATATGGTCTATTTTTTGCCAAAAAGCTTGTTGCTTAGGTAGAACTCCGTGGTATATGGCGGATGCAGAAAATAAAAACACCATTGAAAAACCATAAATCAGTAAGGCCAAAGTTGTGGTAGTGTCTACTTCATTCAAATGATTGAAGAGCAAAACACTACCTAGCAGGCTCATTACAGCACCAAAACCATGGGTGTAAACATTCCACTTCTCATCTAAAGGAAGGTGATCCAGCATTTTTGTTTTAAAGCTAAAAAGATTTAACAACTATTTATGAAACAAACACCAAAAAATCACGTCTTAACTATAGAATAAAAACCTATGAAACGTCTTTTTGCCCCAATCATTTTTTTAGTATCAACCATTGGTTTTGCCCAAACTACCCCACCTCAATTTGATGGCGTAATAGAGCGAGAAGAATGGAAAAATGCACAAACCTTTTCCCTCGACTTTGAGATTGACCCCGGAGACATCATCCCTCCACCTTTTCCTACCAAAGCATACATACTGTATATGCCAACCGACTTATATGTTGGGTTCATTGCCTCGGCAGATATGAATAACCTACGGTCTTCCATTAGAAATCGCGATGAAGGTTTTCGCGATGACAATGTTCTTTTTGGATTTGACACCTATGGTGATGGTCGCTATATGATTGCTGTCGGTGCAAATCCCGAAGGAAACCAAATTGATATTAAAGTACTACC
>WTJU01000118.1:19916-31928 GCA_011526285.1 Candidatus Arcticimaribacter sp. | reverse complement strand
ATGGCTGGAGTTTGTGTTAGTGGTGTAATGTGGGCCATCTTCCAAAACAATGCAGGAGGAGCTTGGGACAATGCCAAGAAATCTTTCGAGGCAGGCGTTGAAATCAACGGTGAAATGACCTTCAAAGGCTCAGACGCGCACAAAGCTGCTGTAACAGGAGACACAGTTGGAGATCCATTCAAAGATACATCAGGACCTTCCATGAACATATTAATCAAACTAACCTGTTTGGTTGGATTGGTCATCGCACCACTTTTAGGATCCCATGCTGCCCCTCAGCAGACAGAGGTTGTGAAAGAAGAAGTGCGTAAAGAAATTCGTGTAGAAGTAAATGCTGACGACAGTGGGCAAGTAGAAGCGGTTATTCAAACCACTACCACCGAAAATGGTGAAACAACCACAGAAGAAAAAGTGATTACTGGTACAGAAGAAGAAGTAAAAGCTGCTGTAGCAGAATTAAAAGACGTTGATATTCAACTCAACAAAGAAGAATAGAAAAACGGTAAACAATAAAAAAGCCGACCATTTGGTCGGCTTTATTTATGCTGTAGTTCGAGATTTAAAACAAACCGTTAATTTCTGCATCAATCATTTCAATAATTTTTCCTAAGTCTTCAGGTTTGTTAACAAAATCGAGATCATCAACGTCAATGATTAAGAGTTTTCCTTTGTCATACTCTTCAATCCAAGCTTCGTAGCGTTCGTTCAAACGACTTAAATAGTCAATGCTAATAGAATTTTCATATTCTCGCCCACGTTGGTGGATTTGATTTACAAGATTTGGAATGCTACTACGCAGGTAAATCATAAGGTCTGGCCCAGTAACCAATTTCTCCATGAGATTGAATAGTTGCCTGTAATTTTCATAATCTCTTTTGGTAAGCAAACCCATGGCGTGGAGGTTTGGCGCAAAAATATAGGCATCTTCATAAATTGTTCGGTCTTGAACAACCTTCTTCCCGCTGCGTTGAATTTCTAATAATTGACCAAAACGACTATTCAAAAAATAGATTTGTAGATTGAAAGACCAGCGTTCCATTTCGTGATAAAAATCATCGAGATAAGGGTTTTCAACTACCTCTTCATAGTGTGCTTGCCATCTGTAGTGTTTTGACAAAAGCTTAGTTAAAGTTGTTTTTCCGGCACCAATATTACCGGCAATGGCAATGTGCATATCTATATAGTTTTAATTCTATGCTAGTTTTGTTTAAGCTTCCCTAAAAGTAATTCCTTTTTTTTAAAAGGGGAAGTAAATCTGAAAATAAGCCTTTGTTCCTGTTGGATTGTTTTGTCTTTGTTGTTCAACATAAAAAAAGGAATTATATTTGCACCATAAATAAACGAGGAAGGATTTGTCTGATTGCAAACCTCGAGAAAAAAATGCTAAAACAGAGTTGCTTTCGTTAAACGAGCGAATCTTCAAATCCTTCCAGAAAGCAAATTAAATGGCCTATTTTTTTACCTCTGAATCTGTAAGTGAAGGACATCCGGACAAAGTATCCGATCAAATTAGTGACGCGTTAATTGACCACTTTTTAGCCTTTGACCCTGAAAGTAAAGTTGCATGCGAAACATTAGTGACCACCGGTCAAGTTGTGTTAGCAGGTGAAGTAAAAAGTACCACCTATCTCGATGTGCAAAAAATTGCACGTGATACCATCAATCAAATTGGGTACACCAAAGGAGAATACCAATTCTCTGGTGATTCCTGTGGCGTAATTTCATTAATCCACGAACAGTCGCAAGACATTAACCAAGGTGTAGATCGAGCAGATAAAAAGGACCAAGGCGCAGGAGATCAGGGAATCATGTTTGGCTATGCTTCGAATGAAACAGACAATTACATGCCTTTGGCGCTTGATCTTTCGCACAAATTATTGATCGAACTAGCTGCTTTAAGAAGAGAAAATAAAGACATTACCTACTTGCGCCCAGATGCAAAATCACAGGTAACCTTAGAATATGACGACAATGATGTTCCCGTTCGAATAGACACCATTGTTATCTCTACACAACACGATGCTTTTGATAGTGACGATGACCGTATGCTGGATAAAATCAAAGCAGACATACTAGCCATTTTAATTCCTCGTGTAAAGGCACAACTACCAGCGCGTATTCAAGCGTTATTTGATGACAATATAACCTATCACATTAACCCTACAGGAAAGTTCGTTATTGGCGGACCACATGGTGATACAGGCCTAACAGGTAGAAAGATAATAGTAGACACCTATGGCGGAAAAGGCGGTCATGGTGGAGGAGCATTTAGTGGGAAAGACCCAAGCAAAGTAGACAGAAGTGCAGCTTATGCTGCTCGTCATATTGCCAAAAACCTTGTTGCAGCTGGTGTTGCAGATGAATTACTGGTTCAGTTGAGCTATGCAATTGGCGTGGCGAAACCTACATCAATAGCGGTAAACACCTACGGTAAGTCCAATGTAAATCTCACCGATGGGGAAATAGCAGAAAAAGTTCAATCCATTTTTGATTTAACTCCCTACGGAATAGAACAACGTTTAAAGTTGCGTACACCCATCTATTCAGAGACAGCTGCATATGGGCACATGGGGAGATCACCAAAGACAATCACAAAGACCTTTTCGTCACCCTATAGTGGCGAAGTTTCACTTGAAGTAGAACTATTTACTTGGGAGAAACTCGATCAAGTAGAAGAAATTAAAGCAGTTTTCAACCTATAGTTTTATGGTTTCGTCTTCAGCCATTTCAGAATTACAACACCTGCAGTTGACCAATGGGCAAGCGTTGAGTTATCAACACTTCGGGCAAGATTTTCATTCTTGTCCTGTGGTTGTCATTAACCACCCATTAACCGCCAACTCATGTGTTACAGGCACTGATGGGTGGTGGACTGACTTGGTTGGTGAAGGAAAAACAATAGACACCAATCGCTATGCCATTATTGCCTTTAATATACCGGGGAACGGGTATGATGGTTTTTTCTTAGAAGACTACACCCATTGGAACACCGGTACAGTGGCAGGTTTCTTTTGTGCAGGTTTACGTCAACTGGGAATAGAAAAAGTACATACCCTTATTGGGGGTTCTATTGGTGCAGGAATTGCATGGGAAATGGTAGCACTAAACCCTACGTTTATTGAACGTATGATTCCTGTTGGTGGCGATTGGAAATCTTCAGATTGGATGATAGCCAACACCTTTATTCAAGGAGAAATTTTAAACAGTAACCCCAAACCCTTACAAACCGCACGTATGCACGCCATGATGTGCTACCGTACACCTGAGTCATTCAAACTGAGATTTAATAGAACCAAGAACAAGGAATTGGGCATTTACAATGTAGAGTCTTGGTTACTCTACCATGGCGAAAAATTGAATGAACGATTTGAATTGCAGGCCTACAAAACAATGAACCATTTATTGGGAAGCATAGACATCACCAGAAACGGTAAGTCCTTTGAAGAAAACATTCAGGGCATACAATCAGAAATTCACATTGTTTCAATTGACAGTGATTTGTTCTTCCCATTAAGTGAAGATTTAGAGACGGTTGCATTGGCGAAAAGTGCAGGCGTGAATATTGAACATCACATACTCAACTCTCCATATGGGCACGACGCCTTCTTAATGGAGCCTAAAAAAGTACGTGTCATTTTAGAAAAAATAATGCAATAAGAGAAACATGAAAGTACAATTAGAACGCATTAACAAAGATTACTTATTTGAGGTCCGCAACGAAGCCGGACGAAGTGTAATTCTAGACAACAAGTCCAAAACCGAAGGAGTTGTTGCGGGGATTAGCCCTATGGAACTTGTTCTCATGGGAGTTGCAGGTTGTAGCAGTATTGATATTGTTGCCATTTTGGGAAAACAAAAAATAAACCCTGACAGTCTTCGAATGGAGGTTAATGGTTTGCGTGAAGAAGGGGCTGTACCAGCTTTATTTCATACCATAGAAATCACCATTCATTTAGAAGGAGAAGACATCACGCCAGAAAAAGCCAATCGGGCGGCAAAACTCTCTTATGAGAAATACTGCTCCGTTTCAAAAATGATTGATTCTGTTGCTGATATCAACTTTAAGATTATCCTAAACGGTACACCAGTATGAGCCATAAATTAGAGACCAAAGCCATCCGCACTCAAATGGAACGCTCTCAATACCTAGAGCATTCAACCCCTTTGCACCTTACCTCAAGTTTTGTTTTTGAAGATGCTGATGAAATGCGTGCTGCATTTGCTGAAGAAAAAGAACGCAACATTTACAGTCGCTTCACCAACCCAAACACCTCAGAGCTAGTAGAAAAAGTGGCTGATATGGAAGGTGCTGAAGATGGGCTGGCTTTTGCAACTGGCATGGCTGCTGTTTTTGGTACATTCGCAGCCTTATTAGATAGCGGAGACCACATTGTTTCTGCACGATCTGTTTTTGGTTCAACCCATACATTGTTCACAAAATTTCTACCCAAGTGGAATATTGAGACATCATATTTTAAGGTAGATGAGCCAGAAAAAGCAGAAGAGCTTATACAGCCCAACACAAAAATTTTATACGCTGAAACACCAACCAATCCTGGGGTAGATGTTCTAGACCTAAACTATTTGGGAGACTTGGCAAAAAAACACAATCTGATTTTAGTCATCGATAACTGTTTTGCCACACCCTACTTACAGCAACCCATTAAATTTGGAGCAGATATCGTAATCCACTCGGCTACTAAACTAATAGACGGGCAGGGGCGTGTTTTAGGTGGAGTTACCGTTGGAAAAAAAGACTTGATACGTGAAATCTATCTATTTGCCCGCAACACTGGTTCTTCTCTTTCCCCTTTCAACGCATGGATACTATCTAAAAGTATGGAAACACTTCCTGTTCGTGTTGATCGCCATTGTCAAACTGCATTAACAGTAGCTCAATTTTTAGAAGACCATCCTAATGTGAATTGGGTAAAATACCCTTTTTTAAAGTCACATCCACAGTATGAATTGGCCAAAAAACAAATGAGTCAAGGCGGGAGTATAATTGCTTTTGAAGTTAAAGGAGGACTTAATGCAGGAAGACATTTTTTTGACAACATTAAATTACTCTCACTTTCGTCTAACCTTGGGGACTCAAGAACAATTGTGACTCATCCCGCATCAACAACACACAGTAAACTATCTACAGATGACCGATTGGAAGTAGGGATTACTGATGGCATGGTACGCCTTTCCATTGGACTTGAACATCATGAAGATATCATAAACGACTTAAAGCAAGCATTAGAAGCAAAATAAATGACACCCATTGAAGAAGCTTTACAGGAAAAAATTTTAGTGCTTGATGGTGCCATGGGGACCATGTTGCAAGCCTATAAATTTGAGGAAGAGGATTTTCGTGGAGAACGCTTTAAAGATCATCTTTCTCCCTTAAAAGGGAATAATGATTTACTTTCAATAACTCAACCAGAAGCCATTAAAGCTGTTCACCGAGCGTATTTTGAAGTAGGCGCAGATATCGTTGAGACCAACACCTTCTCATCTACCTCCATTGGAATGGCCGACTATGCTATGGAAGACTTGGTTTATGAACTAAATTACGCTTCAGCTCAACTGGCAAAAACAGTAGCCAATGAGTTTACCCAAGCCAACCTAGACAAACCCCGTTTTGTTGCAGGTTCTATAGGGCCCACCAATAGAACTGCAAGCATGTCGCCTGATGTGAATGACCCCGGTTACCGGGCAGTAACTTTTGATGAATTGGTTGAAGCTTATAGCGAACAAGTTCGAGGTCTTGTAGATGGCGGTGCAGATGTACTTTTAGTAGAAACAGTATTTGATACCCTTAACGCCAAAGCCGCCTTATTTGCTATAGATTCGCTTAAAGAAGAAAACAATTGGGACATTCCGGTCATGATTAGTGGCACCATTACAGATGCGAGTGGGCGAACGTTATCAGGACAAACGGTAGAAGCATTTGCTGTATCAGTATCCCACATACCCCTATTGAGTATTGGTTTTAATTGCGCCTTAGGAGCCGATCAATTGCTGCCTTATTTACGACGTCTTTCAACCACAACCGAAGCATTGGTTTCTGCACATCCCAATGCTGGATTACCCAACGCTTTTGGCGCCTATGATCAAACCCCAGAAGAAATGCGCGATTTGATCAAAAAGTATTTAGACGAGAATTTGGTTAACATCATTGGCGGTTGTTGTGGCTCAACCCCAGAGCACATTCGCCTAATTGCCGAGATAGCTAGTCAACACCAACCCAGGAAAGTTTCACAGTACTCCTAATGGAAACACGCTATTTAAAACTTTCAGGATTAGAGCCATTGGTGGTGACCCCAGAATCAAATTTCGTAAATGTGGGAGAGCGAACCAATGTTACAGGTTCCCGTAAATTCTTACGTTTAATTGAGCAGGGAGATTATTCCACAGCCATAGAAATTGCCCGTGACCAAGTAGAGGGTGGTGCCCAAATTCTAGATGTCAATATGGACGAAGGAATGATTGACGGTGTAATAGCCATGACCACCTTTCTCAACTTGCTCGCAGCAGAACCTGATATATCTCGCATCCCAATTATGATAGATTCGTCAAAATGGGAAATCATCGAAGCAGGTTTAAAAGTGGTGCAAGGAAAGTGTGTGGTAAATTCAATTAGCCTAAAAGAAGGGGAGGAAACCTTTATTCACCAAGCTAAAACCATTCGTCGCTATGGTGCAGCTGTTATTGTAATGGCATTTGATGAAGCAGGTCAAGCAGATACGTTGGAACGTCGTATTGAAATATGTAAACGTTCCTATGAAATTTTAGTTGAGCAAGTTAACTTTCCACCAGAAGACATCATATTTGACCCCAATGTTTTTCCTGTGGCAACTGGAATGGAAGAACACAAACTCAATGCATTAGACTTTTTCAAATCTGCACAGTGGATTCGCAAAAATTTGCCGCACGCTCATGTGAGTGGTGGTGTTAGCAATGTGTCGTTCTCTTTCCGCGGGAATAATCGTGTGCGTGAAGCCATGCATTCTGCATTTCTATACCACGGTATTCAACACGGAATGAACATGGGGATAGTGAATCCGACCATGCTTGAGATTTATGATGAGATTCCAAAAGATTTACTGGAATATGTTGAAGATGTATTGCTCAACCGAAGAGACGATGCCACAGAACGTTTACTCGATTTTGCTGAAACCTTAATCAATGATCAAAAAGACAAAAAAGTTGAGGTAAAGGCATGGAGAAATGATTCCTTACAAGACCGTATCACCCATTCTTTAGTAAAAGGAATTGACGAGTTCATTGATGAAGATGTGGAGGAAGCACGTCAAAGTGTTGACAAACCCATAGAAGTCATCGAAGGACATTTAATGAATGGAATGAATGTGGTGGGCGATTTATTTGGCTCTGGAAAAATGTTCTTACCACAAGTTGTTAAATCTGCCCGTGTAATGAAAAAGGCAGTAGCCTATTTATTGCCTTACATTGAAGCAGAGAAAGATGGAAAACAAGAAGCAGCGGGTAAAATATTAATGGCAACCGTAAAAGGAGATGTTCACGATATTGGAAAAAATATAGTGGGGGTTGTCTTGGCATGTAACAACTATGAAATTATTGACCTAGGTGTAATGGTTCCTCCTGAAAAAATTATCGAAACAGCGATAAAAGAGCAGGTAGATATTATTGGACTTTCGGGCCTTATCACACCTTCTCTAGATGAAATGATATACATTGCCCAAGAGTTAAAACGCCAAACATTAGACATTCCATTATTAATTGGTGGCGCAACAACCTCTAAAGCGCACACTGCGGTAAAAATTGCTCCAGAGCTAGATTCTTCTGTTGTTCATGTTAATGATGCTTCTCGGGCGGTTACAGTTGCTGGAAGTTTGTTAAATCGCGAAACTTCTGGAGACTATAAAAAAAGAATTCAAGAAGAATATTCTGTCTTTAGGGCGAAGTTTTTAGACCGACAAGAAACCAAAGAGCACATTGATCTAAAAACAGCAAGAGCGCGAAAATTAAAGTTAGATTGGGAAAACTTTAGTCCATTTACGCCAAATAAAACAGGAATTCAGCGGATTGAAAATCAAAATTTAGACGCTTTAGTTCCATACATAGATTGGAGTCCATTTTTCCGTTCTTGGGATCTGCATGGGCACTATCCGGCAATTCTTAATGATGCAATTGTTGGAGAACAGGCGTCAGATCTTTTTGCAGATGCACAGGTAATTCTCTCTGAAATACTTGATAAAAAACTGCTTACTGCCAAAGCTGTATTTGGACTTTTTCCAGCGAATACAGTAGCAGATGATGACATAGAAGTTTATAGTAGCGAAGCGCGAGATAATGTGGCAGTTAAATTTTTAACCCTACGCCAACAGCTCAAAAAACGCGAAGGAAAAACCAATGCAGCCTTGGCCGATTTTGTTGCCCCTAAAGCGAGTGGGAAAGCTGATTATATCGGTGCTTTTTGTGTTACAGCTGGTTTTGGAACAACAGAATTAGCCCAACAATATGAAGATGCTAACGATGATTACAATGCCATTATGGTTAAAGCCTTGGCTGATCGGTTAGCAGAAGCCTATGCAGAATATCTACATGAGCAAGTGCGGCGTAAACACTGGGGCTATGCTGCAGAAGAGCGTTTAGATAACGAAGCACTCATCAAAGAATCCTACAAAGGCATTCGGCCAGCACCGGGCTATCCTGCCTGCCCCGATCATTTAGAAAAACAGACCATTTGGAAACTTTTAAATGTTGAAGAAGAAATTGGTGTTAGTCTCACCGAGAGCTTGGCCATGTGGCCTGCTGCATCAGTTTCAGGGTATTATTTTGCCCACCCTGAAGCACACTATTTTGGTGTAGGAAAAATAACCCAAGATCAAGTTGAAAGTTTTGCCCAACGAAAAAATATTGCTGTGGAAGAAGCAAAAAAATGGCTTCGTCCGAACCTTAAATAAGTAGAACGTGAAAGTAACAGAGCACATTGCAAAAGCAAAAAACGAAACACAGTTTACCTTTGAAATATTGCCTCCATTAAAAGGGCAAAACATACAGTCTATCTACGATGCCATTGATCCTCTTATGGAGTTTAACCCTCCTTTTATTGATGTAACCTACCATCGAGAAGAATACGTC
The DNA here is from genome assembly GCA_011526285.1 of Candidatus Arcticimaribacter sp. Taxonomy (GTDB): domain Bacteria; phylum Bacteroidota; class Bacteroidia; order Flavobacteriales; family Flavobacteriaceae; genus Arcticimaribacter. The sequence continues at coordinate 22,814 of WTJU01000118.1, read as the reverse complement.
TATAAAGAATTAGACAACGGGCTTTTAGAAAAGCACGTAATTCGTAAACGACCCGGAACGGTTGGGATTTGTGCAGCACTACAACACAAATACAATGTAGATGCGATTCCACACATTTTATGCGGAGGGTTTACTAAAGAAGACACCGAAAACTTTTTAATTGATCTCGATTTTTTAGGCATAGACAATGTGGTAGCACTTCGGGGTGATGCAGTTAAAAGCGAAGTTTACTTTAAACCCAATAAAGACGGTCATGCCTATGCCAGTGAATTGGTAGAGCAAATCACCGATTTAAACCAAGGAAATTACTTAGATGACGAAATAGGCAATACCTCAAGTACTGATTTTTGTATTGGTGTTTCAGGCTATCCCGAAAAGCATATGGAAGCCCCTAGTTTAGAAAGTGACCTTCATTTTTTAAAGAAGAAAATAGAGGCAGGGGCCGACTATATTGTGACGCAGATGTTTTTTGATAATGAAAAGTTTTTTGCCTTTCAGGAAAAATGCAAGGAAGCAGGAATAAATGTGCCCATCATTCCTGGATTGAAACCTTTGGCAACTAAAAAGCAGTTGAATGCTTTGCCGCATCGTTTTCATGTTGATTTACCTGATGATTTAATCCGTGCGGTGATTGACTGTAAAGACAATACCGAGGTAAGACAGGTGGGAATTGAGTGGTGTATTCAACAAAGTAAAGAATTGAAAGCTGCAGGTGTTCCCTTTCTTCATTATTATTCTATGGGGAAATCAGACAATATTAAAGCGATAGCGGAAGCGGTTTTTTAAGCTGTAAGTTGATTAAACAAGGCAGCTAAATTCTCGTTCTTTTGTTGTAAAGAGAGAATTTTTAGTTGATTATCGTGTGCAAAATCAAAAACCTTAGGACGGATATCTTCTTGATTACTGCAAGTTAGTTCGTATTGAAAATCGAAGGTATTGACCACTTTTTCTACCCCAACAATTTTGCTTAAAGCCTCGGTTTCTACACGGTAATCAAATTCAACCAATACCCTTTGCTTTTGTCCTTTGCGTAAGCTTTCTAACGCTTCATCAGCTACTACCTCGCCTTTTCGAATGATAATTACTCGATCGCAAACACTTTCAACTTCCGACAGTATGTGGGTTGAGAGTAATACTATTTTTTCTTCTCCTAATTGCCGAATTAATTTTCGAATGGCGATGAGTTGATTGGGGTCTAGGCCAGTTGTAGGCTCATCTAGAATTAGAATTTCAGGATCATGTAACAAGGCTGCGGCAAAACCTACACGCTGTTGATAGCCTTTAGAAAGGGTGCTAATTTTTCTATTCTTTACTTCGTTAAGCCCAACCTTATCTATTACCGTAGCGTAAGGGGGTTGCTGAATGCCGTAGATGGACGCAATAAATTCTAAGTACTCTAAAACAAAAAGATCTGGATAAAGCGGGTTATTTTCGGGTAAATAACCCGTGACCTGCTGAATGTCTTTTGTCTTTTCACGTAGATCATTCGTTCCATAACGAATGCTCCCATGCCAATTTTTAATGTACCCTGTTAGGATTTTCATCAAAGTAGATTTTCCCGCACCATTGGGTCCCAATAAGCCCACTACTTCGCCTGCGCGAAGCGTGAATGAAACCCCGTTCAATGCTTTTAGCTCTTCGTAGGACTTTGAGATATCTTGTAGTTCAAGCACTTTTTTCGTTTTGTTAAAGATAAAAATTTAGAGTCGTTTGTAAATGGCTTTTGGTAAAAGCGACAGCAGTAGTCCAATAAGTGCCCATCGTTTGGTGATATAGGCTACTTCTCTTTTCTTTTTGATTGCGCGATAAATTTGTTTTGCGGCTTTTTCTTTGCTAGAAACCCAAAAAAGTCCTTCACCTTTTGCCATGGCTGTGTCTACAAATCCGGGGCGAATATCGCTAATGTAGATGGTGCGTTTTTCAGCATATACTTTCTGTAAAAGCCCTTCCAAATAATTGGCTTGATAGGCTTTAGATGCATTGTAGGCAGGAGCGCTTCTTCCGCCACGGTGCATGGCTACAGATGATATGTTGACCAAGTGCCCACTGTCTTGTTTTTTAAAGTAGTGGAGTGCCCAATTCATAGCTTTGGTAAACGCCACTATATTAAGTTGGTTGGTTTGATTTTCTAATGTATAGTCTAGATCGATGTTGAGGTGGCCAATCCCCGCCGAAAAAATAAAGAGATCTACCCCACCCATGCTATTGGCAAGTTGGTCTAACATATTGGTTGCATCTTCTTGGGTAATGTCAAAAGAAAGAACATGGATTGCTTTCGGGAAGTGAGATTTTATCGCTTCAAGGGCTGCGGTTCTTCTTCCGGTAACCCCAACACTAAACCCTTCTTTGGATAGCAAGAGCGCCAAAGCTTTTCCAATTCCAGAACTAGCGCCAACGATAATGGCTTTTTTAGGCATACTAAAGTGTTAGGTGAGTGTCATCGCAAAAAGGGCCTTTTTTGGTTGCTTTGCAATTGCACAAGCGCACCGTGCCTGTTCGTTTGGCGGTAAACTTTTGGGGTTTAATTTTAGTACCGTGGTGAGAACCATCGCAAAAAGGTTGTTTCTGGCTTCTACCACAGGCACACCATAAATATTCTTGTCCTTTGGTTAATTCAACACTTAGCGCATCATGGGTTGCAGTTTGTTGGTGTTGAAAGCCTTTATACCATTCACTTTTTTTATCCTTAGAAGTGACAAATGGATAGAAGTAAGCTGCAGTCCAGTCATCTTGTGATTTTCGTTGTAAACCATAGGCTTCAGGATATGAAGTTTGGAAGGTGGCTGTACCAAAAAGTTGATCCCATAAACTAAACATATTGCCGAAGTTTCCATTGGGATCGCTCGCTTTGTCTAACATAGAAGTTCCGTGATGCGAGTGGTGGAAAGACGGTGTGAT
>WTJU01000118.1:12819-19816 GCA_011526285.1 Candidatus Arcticimaribacter sp. | reverse complement strand
AACTTCCAAAGAAACGAATATTCGTGTGCTGAGCGATGATACCAGTACTGCAACACATCGTCTATAAGAATATAACCAAAGAATAAACCAACAAAAGAAAGCGACTGTGTTAGTTGAGTTCCTTCAGGGAAAAGCGTATTTCCTATAAAATATACGGTGGCTACAATAGCGGGTTTAATTCCTGTAGAAAGAAATAAAAAACTAAATACTTCTTGAATCCAGTCGCCTTTAGAGCGGTTTGAATTGGCGAGGAAACCTGCAAGAGATTCCATTAAACCAAAACCAATAAGTATGCCGAGGACCAGATAAACATCAAAGTTGTCTATGGCCAATAGGGAGGAGAGTAATTGCTTCATTTATTCTTCGTCATTTTTTCTAAAGGTGGGTACTATACGTGCATTTGATTTTTGTTCAAAACCATAGGCTATTTCGATTAGGGTAGGTTCGCTCCAAGCCCGTCCAAAAATGGAGAGCCCTACTGGTAAACCGTGAATATTCCCCATTGGAATTGTAATGTTTGGATAACCCGCCCATGCGGCAGCAGAAGAAGAGCCAATGTGGAAATTGTCTCCGTTCAACCAGTCGGTGCTCCAAGCTGGGCTACCTGTTGGGGCAATTATTGCATCCAGTTGGTGCTCATTCATAACGTTATCAATACCCTCTTGCTGGCTCATGCGTTGGAGGTTGGCCAATGCGTTTTGGTAGGCTTCGCTATCGAGCCCCTCCTTTTCTTGTGCCATTTTTAAATAGGCTTGGTTGTAGTATTTTAACGCTATACTGTCTTGCTCATTGAATGCGATGAGTGCTTCTAGATTATTTATGGGAGCATTTTCACCCAAGGAGGCAAAATAATCATTCAACCCTGCTTTGTATTCATGCAGCATAACTTGAAAAGAATTTTGTCCTGTTCCTCTGGGGGCAATTTCATCAATCTCGATTACGGTTGCCCCAGCAGTTTTGAATAAACGAACAGACTGTTGTACTAATGAATCAACCTGTGGGTTATTACCAAGGGGTGCAGTATATAGACCAATGCGTTTACCTTGCATACCGTCGCTTTTTAGATATGGAGTGTAGTCTTTTAGCGCCTTATTTTCGCTAGCCTGTGTTTTACTATCATTTGCATCAACACCGGTTAAACTACCCAAGGCGATAACTGCATCAGTAAGGGTACGTGCCATAGGGCCTGCGGTATCCTGTGTAAATGAGATGGGGATGATTCCAGAACGGCTAATGAGCCCTACAGTAGGCTTAATTCCCACTATACCATTTGCATTCGAGGGGCACACTATTGACCCGTTAGTTTCGGTACCAATGGCAAGAACTGTGAGATTTGCCGATACTGCAACACCAGAACCTGAACTTGAGCCGCAGGGGTTGCGTGTTAATACATAGGGATTTTTTGTTTGTCCATTAATACTGCTCCAACCACTTGAGGAATGTTGCCCACGAAAATTGGCCCACTCACTTAGGTTAGCTTTGGCTAGAATAACTGCACCAGCTTCCCTTAGTTTTTTCGCTACTTGACTATCCTGAAGGGGCTTAGAATTTTTCAAGGCCCTAGATCCAGCAGTTGTATTCATCTGGTCATGCGTGTCGATATTGTCTTTAAGCACAACGGGGATTCCGTGCAGCGGTCCGCGTATTTTTCCTTCAGCCCATTCTTTGTCCAAGGCTTCTGCAATCGCAATAGCCTCTGGATTAACTTGTATGATTGAACGCAGTTCAGGGCCATTAAAGTCTACTTTTTCGATACGGTCTAGATAAGCCTGAGTGATTTCTTTTATGGAGTATACCCCTTGACGATAACCTTCTGTTAATTGACGGATGTCAATTTCCATATAGTCAAAATTATTGGGGTCGTGTTCAATTTTTACTTCAGCAGTAATGCAGCTTAGTAAAAGTAAAGGGAAAAGTAAAAGTAAGCGTCTCATGGCGTCATATAGTCGTTCAAATCTCTGTAAATTACGGATTTTTGTAAAAAAGGAGAGGGAAAATTTGTTTTTGTCTTAAGAGCTATTAGTTTTGTACTCACAATCAACAAAATGAAGAATACGTTTTTCTACTACAACAGCTTTTACTACTTCTATAAGGAAGCAGAAGGGACTTTGTAGTGAAACAACGCAAAAGATAAATGAAGTCCTGAATACTGTTCGGGACTTTTTTTTTGAATAAAAATGACAGATAAAATAGCCATACAAGGAATTAAAGGATCATTTCACCACGCCGTGGCAATGGATTATTTTTCCCCTGCAGTTGCTTTGGAAGAATGCCTGAGTTTCGATGCTGTGGTCGATGCGCTTTTAAGGGGGAAAGTAAAGCAGGCGGTTATGGCTTTAGAGAATTCCATCGCGGGATCTATTATTCCAAATTATGCTTTAATTGACCAAAATGATTTAACCATTGTTGGGGAGTATAACCTAAATATTCACCACAATTTAATGGCCATTGAAGGGCAAAGTATAGCAGACATTACAGAGGTGCATTCACATCCTATGGCATTGTTGCAGTGTAAGTCATTTTTTAAAAACTATCCCCACATTAAATTAATCGAAGCAGCCGATACAGCAGATGTAGCACGTAAAATTTCAGAAGATAATCTTATGGGATTGGCAGCAATCGCCCCCAAAGAGGCGGCGAGCATTTATGGTTTAACAATTTTAGCTGCGTCTATTCAAACCATCAAGAACAACGTTACTCGTTTTGTTGTGGTGCAAAAAAAGAACGGAACGCTTCCCAAAGAGCAAATCAGTAAAGCCTCATTAAAATTTATACTTGATCATCAGCGCGGAAGCTTAGCAGCAGTGCTCAACGTTATGAGCGACTGTCTTTTGAATTTAACCAAAATTCAATCGCTTCCTGTTATTGAGACACCAGGGAAATATGCCTTTTTTGTAGATGTGACTTTTGACACCTACCAACAATACGACAAAGCACGCAAGATTTTAGCCATCATGGCGTTAGAATTTAAAATATTAGGCGAATACGCCAATACACAAAAATGAAGATGATCACGGCAACTCGATTGGAAAGCGTAAAAGAATACTATTTCTCAAAAAAGTTGAGAGAAGTTGCAGCTTTAATCCAGCAAGGGAAACATGTTCTCAATATGGGAATTGGCAGCCCTGATCTTCCGCCACACCCCTCAATCGTTGAAGCTTTGCAAGCTGGATTAGCACATCCCAAAGCACACATGTATCAAAGTTACCAAGGCTTACCAGAATTGCGTCAAGCCATGGCTGATTTTTATCAACGTAACTATGCTGTTGATCTAGATCCCAATCATGAAGTATTACCACTGATGGGATCAAAAGAAGGTATAATGCATATTTCTATGGCCTTTCTTAATAAAGGCGATGAGGTGTTAATTCCCAATCCGGGATATCCTACCTACAGTTCGGTTACCCAATTGGTTGAGGCCAAACCAGTCTTTTACAACCTAACACAAGACAACGGATGGCAACCTGACTTTGAGGCGTTGGAGCAGCTAGACACCCACAAAATAAAAATAATGTGGGTTAATTATCCCCACATGCCAACAGGAGCAAAAGCAAGTGAAGAAACTTTTGAACGCTTAATCCGTTGGGCCAAGAAAAACGAAATTCTTTTGGTAAATGACAATCCCTACAGTTTTATATTGAATGATCACCCACAAAGTATTTTAAGTTTCCCTAGAGCAAAAGAAGTAGCCTTAGAGTTAAATTCTTTAAGTAAGTCCTTCAACATGGCGGGTTGGAGAGTAGGGCAGCTTTCTGGAAATGCAGAAAATATTCAAGCTGTCTTAAAAGTTAAAAGTAACATGGACTCTGGGATGTTCTATGGGATTCAACAAGGAGCTATTGCAGCGTTAAATGCACCAACTTCATGGTTTTCAGAATTGAATGCCACCTATAAGAAAAGACGAAATATGGTGGAGCACCTAGCAAGTGCTATGAACACCACTTTCGACCCCAATAGTGTTGGACTTTTTGTTTGGGCAAAGCTAAATGACGATAGCTTAGCAGCAGAAAACTACATTGACGATATTTTACACCAGAAGAATATTTTTATCACTCCCGGAACTATTTTCGGCTCCCAAGGTGAAGGCTATGTGCGTTTTTCTTTATGTGTGAATGAAGATCAAATTCAAACCGCTATAAACCGAATGAAAGCATGAAAATATACGTTATCGGTATCGGTTTAATTGGAGGCTCAATGGCCTTAGACTTGAAAGACTTAGATCCATCTCATGAAATTATTGGTGTAGACACAAACGATAGTCATCTTGACGAAGCACTCTCACTCGGAATAATTGATCGAAAAGCTTCATTAGAAACACTGAATGAAGCGGATCGTGTGATATTAAGTATTCCTGTAAAAGATAGTTTACACTTACTTCCTCAACTCATCGATCAGTTACATGAAGATGCATTGCTATGGGATGTAGGTTCTACAAAAGAACAACTGTGTAAAGTTGTTGAAAACCATCCAAAGCGGAATCAATATTTAGCCGCTCATCCTATTGCAGGAACAGAATTTTCTGGACCAAAAGCGGCTCAAAAAGGATTGTTTTCAGGAAAACCACAAATTCTATGCGAAGCCAAATCTACCCGTTCAGATTTATTGATATGGGCCAAGACTGCGTTTAGACAAATGGGGATGTACCTGCGTTTTATGGACCCCAAAGAACACGATCGTCACATGGCGTGTGTCTCTCACCTATCGCACATCAGCTCCTTTATGTTAGGGAAAACAGTATTGGAACAGGAAGCAGATGAGCAAAATATTTTTGACTTGGCAGGGAGTGGATTTGAGTCTACCGTCCGGCTAGCTAAAAGTTCACCAGACATGTGGACGCCCATTTTTGAGCAGAACAAAAGCAATGTGATTGACATTTTAAATGATTACATACAGAATTTAGAGAATTTTAAACGCAAATTACAAGAAGATCAATTCGAGGATTTGCACCAACAAATGAAAAACACCAACCAATTAACTACCATTCTTAACGGAATTAAACACAACAATTAACTATGGAAAATTCACCTGCAATGCGCCAATGGTTAGATAACTTCGGACTTTCACATCCGTTAGTTATTGGAGGACCTTGTAGCGCCGAAACTGAAGAGCAAGTCATGAAAATTGCTCACGAACTTAAAGATACCGATGTCACTGTTTATCGTGCTGGAATCTGGAAACCAAGAACACGTCCAGGAAATTTTGAAGGGGTTGGCTCTATTGGTCTAAAATGGCTACAACGCGTAAAAGCAGAAACAGGTTTGTTAACTGCAACTGAGGTGGCAAACAAAGACCATGTTAAACTCGCCCTTGAACACGATATTGATATTTTATGGATTGGTGCACGTTCTACCGTAAGTCCATTTATTGTTCAAGAGATTGCTGATGCACTCGAGGGAACAGATAAAATAGTTTTAGTGAAGAACCCTGTCAATCCAGACGTGGCACTTTGGCTAGGTGGAATTGAACGTTTATACACGGCAAACATTAAAAATCTAGGACTCATTCACAGAGGATTCTCCTCGTATGGTAAATCAAAATACCGAAACAACCCAGAATGGCAAATTGCTGTTGAGGTGCAAAATCGTTTTCCAGATTTACCCCTCATCTGTGACCCATCACACATTACGGGAAAACGCGATATGATATTTGATACCTGTCAAATGGCTTTAGATTTAAATTTTGATGGCTTGATGATCGAGAGCCATTGGGATCCAGACAATGCATGGAGTGATGCAGCACAACAGGTAACACCTACCTCCCTCATTAAAATCATGAAAGATTTGAAAATTCGCGAAGCTACTACCGATGAGGAACCCTATCAAACAGAATTACAGAACTTACGTGCTCAAATTGATATTGCCGACCAAGCCATATTGGATACGCTCGGGAAACGCATGAAGGTTGCTGAGGCAATTGGAGAACTAAAAAAATCCAACAACGTTGCCGTTTTACAAAACAAACGTTGGAATGAAATCTTAGGAAAAATGGTTCTCGAAGGTGAGGAGCGTAATCTTTCAGAAGAATTTATTCTGCGCTTGTTTAAAGCTATCCACCAAGAATCTATTAATCATCAAGAACAGATTGTGAAAGGATAAAATGATAAAACCGCCATTTGGCGGTTTTTTTTTATCTTGAAATTAAAACCATTACTTATGTCCTTTTCAAATCTTCATCTAATGCGTGAAACACGTGAAGCAATTAGCCCACATTGGGGACTCAGTGTTTTTGTTACATTTATTTTTGTATTAATCTTAGGAGTTCCTTCTAGTTTTCAGATTGAAATTGGAGAACTTATACCGTTTTTACTCACGGGTCCTTTGTCGCTAGGCTTTTCTATTTATGCCTTGACGATAGTTCGAGGAGACGACCCTCACTTTGAACAATTGTTTCAAGGATTCCAACATTTTTTCAAGAGTTTTTTAGCCTATTTCTGTATGTCGGTGCTAATCGTATTTGGGTTTGTTTTATTGATCATTCCTGGAATCTACATTTCCCTAGCATTGTCTATGACATTTTATATAATGGCAGACCGGCCAGAGCTTTCCTTTAGTCAATGTTTAAACGAAAGTTGGACACTAACAAAAGGATATCGCCTTAAATATTTAGGTTTGGGCCTTCGGTTTATTCCTTGGTACTTTTTGGGTCTTTTGTGTTTTGGTGTTGGTGTTCTCTTGGTTATTCCATGGAGCATCGCCACAGGTGCTCGATTCTATGAAGAGTTAAAGCGCATCAAAGCGAACGAACAATAAAGTAAAAACCGCCCTTAAGGCGGTTTTTTATGATACTAAGACCTTCATTGATTAGGTGAGTGCCTTAGCAATTCGATCAATTGCTTCTTTGATGTTTTCAACTGATGCAGCATACGAAATTCGAATACAATTCCCATTGCCAAAAGCATCTCCTGTTACTGTAGCAACATGTGCTTCCTCCAACAGATAAAGTGCAAAATCAGAGGCATTTTCGATCACTTTTCCTCTTAGTGTCTTTCCAAAATATG
>WTJU01000118.1:0-12719 GCA_011526285.1 Candidatus Arcticimaribacter sp. | reverse complement strand
GTCATAGCAAATGCTTTTGCTACTCCATTCACAGTAATTGTGCGGTCGTAAAGTTCAGGGATTGCGGCCAAACTAAAGTGTGGAGTCCCATAATTTATGTGCTCATAAATTTCATCTGAAAGCACATAAACATCAGGATATTTTTCGAGTACCTTCCCCAACGCTCTGTATTCTTCTTCAGTATAAATTGTCCCACTAGGGTTGTTGGGAGAATTGAACATGATAAGCTTGGTTTTTGGTGTAATCGCTGCTTCCAACTGTTTTGGAGTGATTTTAAAATCATTGTCTATGCTAGTTGGAATTATGGTTGATTGTGCTTCTGCCAATGTCGCAATAGCCGAATAACTCACCCAATAAGGAGCAGGTAATAAAACCTCATCGCCAGGGTTGAGAAGTACCATACACACATTTGCAATAGATTGTTTAGCTCCAGTAGAAACAACAATTTGTTCTGCGGCATAGTCTAGACCGTTGTCTCTCTTAAATTTTGTCATTATGGCTTGCTTTAGCTCAGCATAACCATCTACCGGAGTATAGGAGTTATAGTTATCGTTCACAGCTTGTATCGCCGCATCTTTAATAAATTCAGGTGTATTAAAGTCTGGCTCTCCCAAGCTCAATCCAATAACATCAATACCTTCATTTTTCAATTCACGTGCTTTGGCTGCCATAGCTAGTGTGGCCGAAACAGGTAAACTGTTAATTCGTGCTGATAATGCCTCCATAATTATATAGTGTTTAGATGGGTTGTACCCCCATTTTTTTCAAATGTTTAAAGTGCGAAAATAAGGCACTTCGGGTAGATTTATACTCATTGTAGGGTAAATTAAACTCTAAGGCAGTTTTTTTCACAATTTTGGCAATATCTGTGTAATGAATATGAGAAATATGAGGGAAAATATGGTGTTCTATTTGGTGATTTAATCCACCTGTAAACCAATTAATAAATCTGTTTTTTGTAGAAAAATTCACGGTAGTAAAAAGCTGGTGGATGGCCCACGTATTTTTCATATTACCAGTATCTGTTTCAGGTAAAGGCATTTCAGCATCTTCTACCACGTGTGCCAGTTGAAAGGTTAAACTTAAAATGAGCCCAGCGGTGTAGTGCATAATAAAGAAACCTAATAAAATCTGCCACCAGGGTAATTCCATTTTCCACAAGGGGAGAACAATCCAAATTCCTGAATAAAGAATTTTTGTACCGATTAATATTATCCATTGACGCAAGGGTTGAAGTTCTTTTCTATAGGTCAATTTTTTTTTGAGGTAGCGTGAGATTTGTCTAAAATCTGAGCTAATCACCCAATTTATGGTTAGCAATCCGTAGAGAAGAACGGCGTAATAATGTTGAAAACGGTGGAAAGGCGCCCAATCACTATGTTTAGAAAATCGAATAACACGGCCAGCATCTAAATCTTCATCATGCCCTTGTATGTTGGTGTAGGTGTGATGCAAAATATTGTGTTGAACTTTCCAGTTGTGCACATTTCCAGCTAAAATATAAATGCTTGCTCCCATGAGTTTATTGACCCAATCGTATTTTGAAAAAGAACCGTGATTCCCATCGTGCATTACATTCATTCCTACTCCAGCCATACCAACACCCATAATTATTGCCAATAGTAGCTTTAACCAAGGGTTTAATTCGGTAAGAAGAATTAAAAAATAGGGGGTGAGTAAAAGAGAAAACATAATTACTGTTTTCACATATAATTGCCAATTTCCCGTTTTTAAAGCTTTGTTCTTTTGAAAGTGTTCATTGACACGTTTGTTAAGTGTTTGAAAAAATTTTTTGGGGTCTTTTCTTGAAAACCGAAGGGTTTTAAAAGCGGATGATTGTTTCATGAAGAAGAAAGAATATCTTTGATTAAAGATTAAAACTACAAATTTTGAAGCGTATCGTACATTATTTTCCTGACCTTTCTAAAGGACAATATCAACAATTTGAAAAGTTGGAAGAATTGTATAAAACATGGAATGCACAAATCAATGTTGTCTCTAGAAAAGATATTGATGCCTTATATGAAAAACACGTGCTCCATTCACTCGGCATTGCTAAGGTGCAGGGGTTCAAATCTGGTGCTAAAATTTTAGATGTTGGAACTGGTGGAGGGTTTCCTGGTATTCCTTTGGCCATTTTATTTCCTAAAGTTAATTTCTATCTAATTGATTCTATCGGGAAAAAAATAAAAGTTGTTCATGCAATAGCTGATGCGTTAAACCTCAAAAATGTGGAAGCGCGTCATCAACGGGCGCAGGCGTTTAAACAACCTGTAGATTTTGTTGTGAGTAGAGCGGTAACCCGCATGGAAGATTTTGTGCCATGGGTAAGAAAAAATATTAAAAACAAAGGGTCACATCGGTTAGGGAACGGAATTTTATATCTAAAAGGAGGCGATTTGACAGAAGAATTAGCTTCTTTTACCAAAGCACAGCAATTTGATTTATCCAACCATTTTGACGAGGTATTTTTTGAAACCAAAAAAGTAGTTCATCTACCACTGCACCCTTAGTTGATTACTGTCTATTTCTTTTTTTCTTTTTTGTTTTTTTCTTCAAACGTTGTTCAACCTTTTCCAACTCACGTTTCAATTGTATTTTTCTAATGGAGTCGTTTTCATCACCACCTTAGAAGAATTTGATTCGATTTTTCTCCATTAAACTGTCTTTAGCAGTCCATTCTAAAAAATATTTTTCACCAAGGTCATCATGATTCAAATCATCCATCCAAATATGCACCCCTTTTCCATCTAAAAAATGATCGAGGTGAGTAGCGATAGAATCTGAAATAAACACCCTCATTTTTTCACCAATAAAATCTAATCCTTCAATTAGACTATCAGAAAATTTATCACTAAATGAATAGTGAATGGTGTTTTTTGAGTGTTTTGCGAAATAAACATTGGTTGAATCATAACGGACAATATTTCCGTTTTCATCATATTCCTTAATGACTCTGTATTTTACGTCATTGTTTTGGGCAAAGACGAGTCCAATAGCAAAAAGGCAAGCAAAAGTCGTTAGAATTGAGGTTTTCATAAGTAAGTATTTAAGGTTGACCCAAAGGTAGATCAACCCTACTTACTTATAGAATCATTTAACAAAATTTTATTCCCCTAAAAATGGATAGCGATAATCCTTTGGGGTTAGCAATGGTTCTTTAATCAAACGTGGAGAGACCCATCGTAAAAGATTGAGTTTTGATCCGGCTTTGTCGTTAGTACCCGAAGCTCTAGCCCCACCAAAAGGTTGTTGTCCAACAACAGCTCCTGTAGGTTTATCGTTCACGTAAAAGTTCCCTGCGCTATTTTCTAGTGCAACTAAGGCATGTTCTACTGCATAACGGTCGTGGGCAAAAATAGCTCCTGTTAACGCGTAGTCAGAGGTTTGGTCGACCAACTTTAAGGTTGCTTCAAAGTCATTATCTTCATAAATATAAACTGTCACCACAGGACCAAAGAGTTCTCGCTCCATGGTGTCATAGTTAGGGTTAGTGGTAACTAAAACCGTGGGTGTAATAAAATACCCTTTGCTATCATCGTAATTTCCGCCATGGAAAATTTCAACTTCAGTACTGTTTTTTGCAGCATCAATTGCTTCTTTCAAACGATCAAACGCCCCTTTATGAATTACGGCGGTCACAAAATTTGAAAAGTCTTCTGGACTACCCATTGAAATACTCTCAAGGTCTTCTTTAACCTTTGCTAAAATAGCATCTGCTTTAGATTTTGGAAGATAAACACGCGATGCCGCAGAACATTTTTGCCCTTGAAATTCAAACGCTCCACGAACAATTCCGGTAGCAACTTCAGCTTCATTTGAACTTGGGTGCGCAACAATGAAATCTTTTCCGCCTGTTTCACCTACAATGCGCGGATAGCTTTTGTACTGGTGTATATTTTCTCCAATTTTTTTCCATATAGACTTAAATATAAAGGTAGAACCGGTGAAATGGATTCCAGCAAAATCAGGTGATGCCAGTACCGTATTGGTAATCATTTCTGGGTCTCCCATTACCATATTTATAACTCCAGGCGGGAGTCCTGCTTCTTCAAAAACTTCCATAATAACATGGGCAGAGAGCATTTGATGATCACTAGGTTTCCAAACAATGGTGTTCCCCATCAAAGCTGGAGCTGCTGAAAGATTACCTGCAATAGCAGTAAAATTGAATGGACTAACAGCATAAATGAAACCTTCTAAAGGACGGTAAGATAAACGGTTAAAAACGCCATCGCCTGAATTGGGTTGCTCAGCATATATTTCTTCTGCAAACTGCACATTGAAACGTAAAAAGTCGATAAACTCGCAAGCTGCGTCAATTTCAGCTTGATGTATTGTTTTGGACTGAGCCAACATGGTTGCTGCATTAATTTTGGCGCGATAAGGACCTGCAATTAAATCTGCAGCGCGAAGAAATATGGTTGCACGTTGCTCAAAAGAAATTCTACTCCATTGTGTTCTAGCAGCTAAGGCGCTTTCTATGGCTTGCTCAACTTCTTTTTTCCCGGCTAAAGCGTAATGACCAAGACAGTGCTGGTGGTCGTGCGGAGGGCGCATTTCACCTTTAGCTTGTGTTGTTATTTTTGCTCCGTTAATGGTTAGTGGAACATAGGTATTTTGAGTATATAAAGTTTTATAACTAGCTAAAACAGCTACTGATTCAGGGCTTTTTGAACGGTATTCTTTTACCGGTTCGTTAATAGCTTTGGGAAAGCTAGGGTAACTATTCATGGTCATTTGTTTTTTGGGGAAATTAAAAAAAAATGATCAATTCAAAGCAAAGGTTGCGGCAAGCTTGAAGGTAGGGATCTCAACATCAAATTCTTGTGCTGAAGAAAAGTTAACCATGGTGTAAAAACCTTTCATTGCACCAATAGGAGAAGAGAGCACGCAATTTGATTGATAGGTATGAACCTCTCCCGATTTAAGGACGGGTTTTTTCCCAATTACACCAGCACCATCAATAAACATCGGACGGCGGTTGGATTCCATTATTTTCCAGTGACGATTGATGAGTTGAACTACGTCTTTCCCTTGGTTTTCTATACGCACTGTGTAACGAAAAGCATAGCTGGGAATGTTGTTTTTCAACAAAGCCCCTTGGTACTTGGTAAGTACCGAAATTTTAATTCCTCTTGTGACTTGTTGAAACATTACTACTCGCTTAGTATTAAGCAATTTACGTAAAATATGAATTGCTTTAACAAAAGCTGGATTAAATCCCAAATAAATTAGATTTAACGTTGCAACGAGAAGGATTGTTGCTCTCCAACGCCAATTAGCGCATCATACAAGGATCCAATACTTCTATGATACACTAAAACTAAGTAGTTATTCTCAGTTTGTGCATGGGTGTCAGAAATACTGATTTTATCAAGTTCTCCATCTACTTTTCGCACGTAGTTGTAGTTGTAAAAACCTTGTTTTAAAAGGAGTATGCCTTCATATAATTCAAGATTGGGGTTGTAAACCATCTTGTTTTCTTCACTAAGTGCATAGTTGTTGAATTTCCCATAGATGTATATTTCTTCGTCATTGAGACCATATTGCCTAGCAAGACTAAAATAAACCTCGCTATAATCAGCCTCAGTATGTCGATCATTGCCTTGAAGAGTTTCAACTACAAAATTTCCATTAATATCTGGAAAGTAAGTATAGGCAAAGCCTTTTCTTGGTGCATCGGTGTACAGGTAGTGTTGATATAGCTCCTCGAGCCCAACATAGCTAACACTCGGGTTAAGCACGCGCAAATCTTTAGTGTTAAAAAAAAGATACTCATTCCCTCCATAGTATTGTGTGGGTAAATCATAACGATAAATGAGCTGATTTCCCGAGGTGTATTGTGGTGCAGGTGCTTGTCGAGCACTATTCCATTGGTAGTTTTGAAGCATTACAACTTTCAAGTCTGTCGTGGGATTTCGAATTTGAAAACCAAGCGGACGAATGCTAAATTGTAAATTTTGACTGGTTGTTAATCGGTCTATTTTTTGCGTTGGATATATGCCCAACTGAACCTGAGCAGTGTTTTCAAAGACCAAGAATTTACGGGAAAACATTAGTTCGTCGTAAGCATTGTAAATCTCGATCATATAATTACCCGACACTAAAAAAGAGGTGTTGGTGTTTGGGAGTGTAAGCTCGTAATGGGTGTAGCGTTGCAGGGTGTTAAATGAACTTCTGAAATTATCTAATCGTAGATTGTCAAATCCTTTTAAATACTGGTTTGGGAATAAATCACTCGGTCTCCAGTCGGCGTTGAAGTGTTTGATGCGATAATAGTAATCATTGTCTTGAGCCAAGAGATCATCGAAAACCAAAGTGAAAGATTCGTTTAAGCCAATAATTGGAAACTGTCGCTGAGGATTCTCATCGAGAAAGTGAATTGATTTGAGAAAATCTACCTGAGTAACTTCATTAGTTTCCTGCCCTAATGCCCTGGGGCTTAAAGCAAAACATAACAGAAGAACAACTAATTTTTTGAACATAAACCAAAGATATAAAAAACGGTTGTGTAGCATGTTTTAAGGACACAAGGTTGAACAAACTTTTTAAAAAATTATTTAATTCGTTAAAATTCGCTTTGATTGAATTTTCGGGAGCAGCATTTAATTGTTAAATTTGCATGAATTTTAGAATTAACCCGTCAAAAAAATGTCCAAAGACATACGAATTCGGAAAGGTTTTAACTTAAACCTCGAAGGGGAAGCCGACAAGATCTTAGTCGATATAAACCCCTCAAAAACATTCGCTTTAAAACCAGATGATTTTTTCTCAACAACCCCTAAACTCCTTGTTAAAGAGGGGGAGAAGGTAGAGAAAGGAACTCCTTTGTTTTTTGCCAAAGAAAACCCACGTATTCATTTCGTATCTCCTGTTAGTGGAGAAGTTACGGCGATTGTTCGTGGAGCCAAACGCAGAATCCTAGAGGTGGTGGTTACCGATGATGGTGCCAATAGAAGCGTAAAACACGAAATCTCAGCACTCGAAAACTTAGATGCTGAACAAACCAAAGAAATTCTTCTTAAAGCAGGGGCTTGGCCGTTCATTACGCAGCGTCCTTATGGAACTATTGCACAGCCAGAAGATACACCAAAAGCAATTTTTGTATCTACATACACGACTGCTCCGCTTGATGTTGATTATGAATTTTTGTTGAAAAACAATAAAGCTGATTTTCAAAAAGGGATTGATGTTCTAGCTAAGCTATCAAACAACGTAACAGTAACTGCTGATGCTTCTTTCAAAGGTTTCTTTGAAAAATTATCAAACGCTGATGTGGTTGGTGTTAGTGGGCAACACCCCGCTGGAAATGTTGGTGTTCAAATACACCACCTAAATCCAGTTAATGCGGGAGAGCGCATTTGGGTTGTTAATCCAGAAGATGTTGTTAACATTGGTGCTTTATTCGCTTCTGGTGAGTTTTCAGCACAACGCACAGTAGCAGTTGTCGGTTCATCAGTTAAAAACCCTCAATACCATAAAGCTACTATTGGTGCTTCACTAACAGCACTAATGGAAACAGTTAATGTTGACGATACAGTTCAAAATAGATACATCAATGGTGATGTACTTTCAGGTACTGCAACATCACCAGAGGGGTATTTGAGTTATTACAACAATGTGTTTTCTATCATTCCTGAAGGAAACCAGTACCGCATGTTTGGTTGGTTACCTTTTGTAGATAATAACATACCAAGTATGTCCAAAACTTCACTGTCTTGGTTATTTGGTAAGCGTAAGGCTAAAGTAAATACTAATCTTAACGGAGAAGAACGTGCTTTGGTTGTTACCGGAGAAATGGAGCAAGTATTGCCCATGGATATTTACCCCATGCAATTAATTAAAGCTTGTATGATACAAGACATCGAGCGTATGGAGGCTTTAGGAATTTATGAAGTAGTTCCACAAGACTTTGCACTTGTAGACTATGCCAGTACTTCTAAAATAGAAGCACAAGAAATCATCCAAGAGGGGATAGAATTAATGATTAAAGAAGAAGGATAAAAAGCAGCGTATGAATTTTTTAAGAAAAACCCTTGACAACATTAAAAAGCCCTTTGGGAAAGGGGAAAAGTATGAGCGTTTTGCTCCGGCTATAAACGCATTTGACACCTTTTTGTTTGTGCCTAACCACACGACCAAAAAAGGAGCACATATTCGTGATGCAGTTGATTTGAAACGAACCATGGTAACAGTAATTATTGCGTTGTTACCTGCTTTGGTTTACGGAATTTACAACACAGGGTATCAGTATTTCATTCAAACAGGAGAGTCGTTTACTTTTATGGATGCATTCATTCATGGAGCATGGAAGATTGTTCCTATGATTGCGGTGTCCTATATCGTTGGACTTACCATTGAATTTATTTTCGCAATATATCGCGGGCATGAAGTGAACGAAGGATATTTGGTAACTGGACTACTCATCCCCATGATTATGCCAGTTGACATTCCATTGTGGATGGTAGCCATTTCTGTTGCGTTTGCTGTACTTATTGCAAAAGAAGCTTTTGGGGGAACTGGGATGAATATCTTGAATCCAGCTCTAACAGCCCGTGCATTTGCATTTTTTGCTTATCCAACCTATATGTCTGGGAATAAAGTATGGGTTTCAGAAGCATCTAACGTTGATGCTATTTCTGGAGAAACAATTTTAGGGAGTTTAGCTGCTGGGAACAGCGTAGACTATACTTTCTTTGAAATGTTCCAAGGAGCAATTCCAGGATCTATTGCTGAGACTTCTACCCTATGGGTAGCTGTAGGTGCGTTAATTCTTATCGCTACAGGTGTAGGAAGCTGGCGAATTATTTTCGGAGGATTAGGCGGTGCAGCGCTAATGGGTTTCTTGTTTAACCTTTGGGGTGCAAATGCCCTAATGAGCTTTGATTGGATGAATCACCTCGTTGTTGGAGGATTTGCTTTCGGGATAGTTTTTATGGCAACCGACCCAGTATCTGCCGCACAAACCAATCAAGGAAAGTGGATTTATGGGATTCTAGTAGGGATTTTCTGTATCCTTATTCGCGTGTTTAATCCTGCTTATCCAGAGGGAGTGATGCTCGCTATTTTATTGATGAACGTATTTGCTCCAACTATTGATCATTATGTGATTGAAGCAAACATTAAAAGAAGAAAAAAGCGTTGGGCAGCTGCTCAACTTAAAACTGCCTAAGTATGAACAGAGATAGCAATGCTTATACGTTTTTATTTGCTGCAGTAATGGTTCTTGTGGTAGCCTCGTCATTGGCTTTCACCGCCACTGCACTTAAAGACAAACAAAACGAAAATGTCCGCAAGGAAAAAATGCAAAATATCTTGTCCACTATCGGGATCCAAACCGACCGTGACCAAGCAGAAGAATTGTACAACCAATACATCACCCAGGAATTGGCGTTAGTTGCCGATGGTTCAAACGACGAAAGTGTGCAAGCATTTAAAGTAGAATTGGCCATTGAAACAAAGAAACCGCTAGAGCAACAACGTTTCCCATTATACGTTGCCGAGGTAGAAGCCGAAAAATTCTACATCGTACCACTTAGAGGAGCAGGACTTTGGGATGCTATATGGGGGTATGTTGCACTGGAAGACGACATGAACACTATTAAAGGTGCTGTTTTTGACCACAAGGGGGAAACCGCTGGTCTTGGGGCCGAAATTACACAAGGCTGGTTTCAAGATCGTTTTGTTGGAGAAAAGATTTTTAATGCCGAAGGTGAGTTGATGGGTATCAATGTTTCTAAAACCAACAACGATCCAAGCGGTTTAGATAAAGAAGATCACGAGGTAGACGCAATTTCTGGCGCTACAATTACAGGAGATGGCGTAACAGCAATGTTCAGTGAACGATTGGCACACTACACACCCTACTTCAAAAATAACACCCCAGTTGAGGAAGCTCCCTTAGAAGAAGCGTTAGAGCAAGCTTCAGAAGAAACCACTATTGCATATCAAAATTAAACTTATGGCAAAGGAAAACCAACCCTTGAAAAAGCCCACCTTGTTCTTCGTGAATAAGGACAAAGAGCCCTTGTTCTCGAAAAAGAACAGAGCCCTACTCTCAGACCCAATGGATGACAATAACCCAATTACGGTTCAAGTCTTGGGGATATGTTCTGCATTGGCAATTACAGTTCAATTGAAACCAGCCATTGTGATGAGTATATCTGTAATGGCAGTAATGGCAGCTTCAAACGTTATCATCTCGCTTTTACGCAACTTGATTCCTAATCGTATCCGCATCATTGTACAATTAGTAGTTGTTGCAGCTATGGTGGTTTTGGTGGATCAAGTGTTGAAAGCCTTTGCGTATGACGTTTACAAAGAACTCTCAATTTTCATTGGTCTTATTATTACCAACTGTATTGTGATGGGTCGCCTTGAAGCATTTGCTTTAGGGAACGGTGTTTGGAAATCTTTTCTTGACGGAATTGGGAATGCAGCCGGCTATGGTTTTATTCTTATCGCTGTAGCATTCTTTAGAGAACTCCTTGGCTCAGGGAAGCTCATGGGGTATCAAGTTATTCCTGATGCATTTTATGCAATGGGCTATGAAAACAATGGTTTGATGTTGCTTTCTCCCATGGCTTTGATTACCGTAGGAATCTTCATTTGGTTCCAGCGTTCTAGAAACCGTAAACTCATTGAAAAAAACTAAGCCATGGAAGCATACGTTAATTTATTTATTAAGAGCATCTTCATCGAAAATATGATTTTCGCCTACTTTTTGGGGATGTGCTCGTATTTAGCAGTTTCTAAAACCGTGAAAACAGCGGTAGGTTTAGGAGCGGCAGTAATCTTTGTATTGTCTATTACAGTACCAATTAACTTTTTATTGGATACTTATTTGCTAAAGCCTGGAGCCTTAGCATGGCTTGGAGCAGAATATGCTTCTCTAGATTTAAGTTTCTTGAGTTTTATCATGTTTATTGCTGTGATTGCATCCATGGTACAATTAGTAGAAATGATTGTTGAAAAATTCGCTCCTGCACTTTACGGAGCTTTAGGTATTTTCTTACCGCTTATTGCCGTGAACTGTGCCATTTTAGGGGGTTCTCTCTTTATGCAGCAAAAAGATTTTGCTGGAGTAGGAGAGTCTGCTGTATATGGTTTTGGTTCAGGAATTGGTTGGTTCTTGGCAATAATAGCCATTGCCGCTATACGTGAGAAAATCACCTATTCAAATGTCCCAGCGCCCTTACGTGGGCTAGGAATAACCTTTATTATTACAGGTTTAATGGCGATAGGATTTATGAGTTTTATGGGAATTAAATTATAAAAGTAGCAATGGATTATTCAATTATTTTAGCAAGTGTAGTCGTTTTCTTAGGGATTATATTTCTCTTGGTAGGTATGCTCTTGGGAGCAAAGGCAAAGTTGATGCCTTCTGGTCCAGTATCTCTATTAATTAACGGTGACAACAATGTTGAGGTTTCTTCAGGAAGCACCTTATTGAACACCCTAGGAAACAACAAAATATTCTTACCCTCTGCTTGCGGTGGAGGTGGAACATGCATCCAGTGTAAATGTCAAGTTCTTGAAGGAGGTGGTGAAATTCTTCCTACAGAGAAACCGCATTTTTCAAGAAAAGAAATTGCAGAAGGTTGGCGTTTAGGATGTCAAGTGAAGGTTAAAGAAAACATGGTTATTCAAGTACCAGAAGAGGTGTTTGGTATCAAAAAATGGGAAGCAACTGTAGTGCGTAACTGGAATGTGGCTTCTTTCATTAAAGAATTTGTTGTAGAACTTCCTGAAGAGATGGACTACAAAGCAGGTGGATACATTCAGATTGAAATTCCTGAATGTGAAGTGAAATATGAAGATATAGATATCACAGCCCACCCAGAAGAGCACCCTGGCGAGCCAGAAAAGTTCAAACTTGAGTGGGATAACTTCAACCTTTGGCCTTTGGTAATGAAAAATGCTGAATCGGTAGAACGTGCTTACTCTATGGCATCTTATCCTGCAGAAGGACGTGAGGTAATGCTCAATGTACGTATTGCAACTCCACCATGGGATAGAGCTAAAAATGGCTGGATGGATGTCAATCCTGGGATTGCTTCTTCTTATATTTTCTCAAAAAAGCAAGGAGATAAAGTAACTATCTCAGGACCTTTTGGTGAGTTTTTCATCAATGAGTCTGAAGCTGAAATGCTTTACGTTGGGGGAGGAGCTGGAATGGCACCCATGCGTTCACATCTCTACGAATTATTCCGTACCATAAAAACAGGACGTAAAGTAACGTTCTGGTATGGAGGTCGTTCAAAACGTGAATTGTTTTACCTAGATCATTTTAGAGCTTTAGAAAAAGACTTTCCAAATTTCAAGTTTTACGTTGCTTTGTCTGAACCATTAGAAGAAGACAACTGGCAGGTGAAAGACGGATTGGATGGCGAAGGAGACGGATTCAAAGGATTCGTTCACCAAGTTGTGATTGATAATTACCTATCAAAACACGAAGCGCCAGAAGATATCGAGGTGTACTTCTGTGGTCCACCATTGATGAATCAGGCGGTCGAAAAAATGGCCGATGACTTTGGAATTCCTCCAGAAAATGTTCGTTTCGACGACTTTGGAGGGTAATATTTTTACAAAAAGGTGGTCTTTTGACCACCTTTTTTAATTTTGTAATATGCTGTCGGAACAAGAATTACATAATACTGCCATGGAAGTGGTTGGTAAGGCTTTAGAGAAAGAAGGGTTTGAATTCATGACCGTGA
>WTJU01000135.1 GCA_011526285.1 Candidatus Arcticimaribacter sp. | reverse complement strand
AGAAAACGGTCTTGTTTTCTACCCACATCATGCAGGAAGTCGTGGAGCTTTGTTCGCGTTGTGTCTTTCTTAAAAGCGGTCGCCTTCAAAGGGTTCTCGAACAAGACGATATTGCAAAAGGACCAAAACATCTGGAGGAAATTTTTGGGAAATAGAAAGCCCAGGAACTAAAACATTCCCGGGCTTTTCAATGAATAGAATAGGTTATTTAACCACTACAGATCCTTGAAAAAACTTTACAGTCATTCCTACTCCTAATAAGGCAATTACGCCGTGATAAATAGGAAGTATATTAGGTATACCTAGATCAAAACCAAGTAGATATAGAACTGGAATAACGCCATTGATTGAAGTAATACAAATGGCAATCCTTTTCTGAGCGAAATAGGCTGCTTTGTTTGAGTTGTCAAAAGGGTGGGTAACAAAAGGGAACATCAATACTGCTTGCAATCCATACAACAATCCAGTTGATACCATGATCATCTCTGCCTCACCGGTACCACCTGTTTGTATTGCCAACATCATGTTTGCTAAAAATACCATGACGCCGAACCAAAAAAGGCCGTGTCGAGTAAAGATGAGTTTTTGGGTGATAACACCATATACACACATCAAAGTGAGTATCGATGCAATAATTACGGGAATCAGCATTCCATTATCCATAGTTAAAGAGTGTTTTTGGTCCATTGGACCGATTAATAATTCTGGTAACTAGGAAAGGGGCAAGCTTTTAGTTGATTGTGTAAACCTTTCGATAAATTTCAGTGTCCCAGATGCTTGAATACTTGGCACTCAATTCATCCATAAAGGCACTGTATTCTTCTCCTTGATCATGCGAGGCCTCATAAACTTCAGCACTTGGATAAGAACTGACTAGCGCATAACGGTAATTCTCAGCATCGTTGTCATCAGCAACTTTTAGAACAGTATAATTTTTACCATATCCAGATGTGATGAAAAATGAATTCATTTTTTCAATATCAGCTAGATACTCGGCTTCAGTTATTCCTTCTGGAATATCGAAAAGATGAATAGACATTTGAGAAATAACTTGTTCTTCTACAGCACTAGTTTCAGAATCAGTCGATTCTGCAGGTTGTGAAACACTTTGAGTGCATGCGCCAAGAAGAATGAACATAGGTAAGAAGAATAGATTTTTCATAACGATTTGATTTAGATTGATAATAATCAATAAGTTACAAAATATTTACTGTCTTACTTTGCCGAAAGTTATTTGGCGCCTACTTGTGGCCTTGACAATTCCTTCTCCTGTTTTTTATGGGGTTGAGTGTCACTTTCCCCGAACATTAGTTTGGTAGAATACCAATAACCACCCTATATTTGCCATCCAATTAGCGCGGAGTGGAGCAGTTGGTAGCTCGTCGGGCTCATAACCCGAAGGTCGTAGGTTCGAGTCCTGCCTCCGCTACTACCCGAGACCCGAAGACATTTTGTCTTCGGGTTTTGTTTTTCTCATAAGTCCAAGTGTCTATGAAACAGCCAGTTATCTCTAAAAGCAGGTGGATGTTCGAGGTTCGATATTCTGTAGTTTTCGGAGAGTAGTGTAATCCATCGGGAAATAGTACATCTTGCAACCTTCGCTTTTGCTTTGTATTTATAGATTCCCAGAATTGACGGGGGTTTTCGAGCAGTGAAAGAATTTTTTCATCCAAAATTGCAAGGTTCGATTTTTTTGAAGGGAGGTTTTCGAGTTTTAGCTCAATTTCTTTGATTTCCTCTTGTGTAATGCGCGTGTATTTCTTCCACATCTTTTCGTTGATGTGCCCTACGGCAAACCGTCTTTCCAGATTTTCTAATTCATTTTCTTTTTGGGTTATCTGGGAAAGGAGGTCCTTGCGTTTACCTTCAAAGCCCTTTAGCGAGTCTTCTAAAACGAGCCTCACCTGTTCTTTGAGTACGGGAATGAGTTTAGGACTCAACTTAAAACCATCGAGTAGCTCCCCAAACTTCTCATGCATTCCCTTACGCTTGGCTCTGCTCGTTGAGTTTGCATTCACGGTATGGTTGCACTTATTACACTTGTAGTAATAATTGCCCGTTTTCTTGTGTTGGTAGGAAGTCATATTCTTTTCGCAATTCGTGCAAT
>WTJU01000062.1:7769-8904 GCA_011526285.1 Candidatus Arcticimaribacter sp. | reverse complement strand
AATCACCCACTTGAGTTAATTGTTTTCTCTAATGAAGAAAGTGGTGTTTTTGGTTCAAGAGCGTTGGCAGGAGCACTCACAGAAGCATCCTTAGAAGTGATGACGCCTTCGGGCTTTACCAATGCGCAAGGGGCTGAAAGATTGGGTGGAGATGCCAAAAAAATACTTTCTATTGCTCGAAAACCCAACAGCCTACATGCCTTTTTAGAACTCCATATTGAGCAAGGGGGTATTTTAGAAGAAAAAGAGCTGGATATCGGAATTGTTCAAGGAATTGTTGGACTTCGTTGGTGGGACGTTACTGTAGAAGGAACCTCCAACCACGGAGGAACGACTCCCATGAATAAACGACAAGATGCCCTGCTTGCTGCTGCAAAATTTGTTCAACTCGTCAATGCTGTAGTCACTTCTGTTCCGGGGTCACAAGTAGGAACTGTTGGGCGGATAAAAGCGTTTCCTGGAGCACCAAATGTTATTCCCGGGAAAGTGGTTCTTTCGCTAGAATTGAGAGATTTAAGTGAAGATAAAATTGATGAGCTGTTTTCTGAAATCAAAACAAAAACAGCTGAAATAGCTGCTGATTCTAAGGTCAAGTTTAGCTTTTCGCCCATTAGCGCTACTGGAAAAGCAGCTTTAACCGATAAACGCATTCAGGCAACAATTCAAAAAGAGGCCGAAAATTTAAATTTCACCTATCAATACATGCCCTCTGGTGCAGGTCATGATGCGCAAGAGATGTCTCATATCGCGCCTACAGGAATGATTTTTATCCCCAGTAAAGCAGGAATTTCACATGCTCCTGAGGAATATTCTTCGTTTAAAGACATTGGTCAGGGAACTCAATTATTATTAAATACCATCTTGTCTTTGGATCAGCTAGAGAAATTTTAATACAGGTACTCGTTTTTTTTGCTAAAGGAATTTAGGTGTAGCTATAAAAAATTCCTTATTCTCGTGCTTCTTATCTGTTATTTCTTTGGGCGAACATAAGCCACTAAGAGCTTTAATCGTTTCATCATTTGGTTTAGGGATATTATTTTTGGCGGGTGAAAATTTCCTTATACTATCTTCTTATTTCGCTTTATATATTATTGCTTTGGCTTGGATATGTTTTTGTCTTTAACCCACACAGAAC
>WTJU01000062.1:0-7669 GCA_011526285.1 Candidatus Arcticimaribacter sp. | reverse complement strand
CAATATGCCAACGACATTCAAATAGCACCCAATGGGCAGCATATTGTCTATCGGCGAATGGGCTTTGATGTAATGCAAGACCGCAGCGCAGGTGCTTTGTGGATTATGAAAGCAGATGGGAGCAACCACCAAAAATTAACCTTATATGATGGGAACGAATCTAGTCCACGGTGGTCCCCAAGTGGTGATCGAATTGCGTTTACACGAAAAGGGAAAAACGGTTCAGAAATTTATATCTACTGGTTTGCTACAGGGAAAATGGCACGGCTAACACAGCTCCCCCAAGCCCCCAGTTCATTAAGCTGGTCTACAGATGGGAAAAAACTAGCATTTAGCCAATTTGTTCCTGCTCCACCCCCAGTAATTGCCAGCATTCCAAAAGCCCCTAAGGGCGCAAAATGGGCCAAAAAACCAAGAATTACCGACCGTCTTAATCATGAAGCAGATGGCCGCGGATATATTCCAACAGGCTATAGTCAGCTATTTGTAATGTCTGCTGAAGGAGGCGCTGTGCAGCAAGTTACTTCTGGAAACTTTCAACACCGCGGGAGCATTAGCTGGTCGAGCAACAACAAAAGCCTTTACTTTTCAGCCAATCGCACCCCCGACTGGGAATATGATTTTCGCAATTCAGAAATCTATCGTGTAAACCTTAACACCCTTGAAATTACCGCACTCACCGAGCGCGATGGCCCCGACTACTCCCCAACTGTTTCTCCAGACGGGAAACACATTGCCTATATTGGTTTTGACGATAAACGTCAAGCCTATCAAAACAGAATTCTTTACCTAATGAATAGCGACGGTAGCGGGAAACGAGCCATCAGCCAAGCCCTTGATGCTAGCGTTTCCAACATCCAGTGGGAGGCGAATAGCAAGGGCCTCTACTTTAGCTATGATGAAAAGGGCAACGGTAAAATAGGCTATATCGATATTGAAGGGAACTGGACGAAGGTAGCAGACAACCGAGGGGGAACCACCCTTGGGCGACCTTATGGAAGCGGAATGTTTAGCCTTTCCAATACAGGAAAAATTGCCTATACCTACTCCCGCCCAAGCCATCCTGCCGACATTGCACTAACCGACAAAAAAGGGAAAAACTGGACGAGACTGACCGCCCTTAATCAATTCCTGTTCAACCAAAAGAAACCAGGTAAAGTTGAGGAAATTTGGTACACCAGCAGTGTAGACGGGCGAAAACTTCAAGGCTGGATTGTTTATCCTCCGGGATACTCTGCAGACAAACAATATCCCTTTATGGTTGAAAACCACGGGGGACCAATTTTAAATTATGGCGACCGTTTTTCCATAGAAATGCAACTCTATGCCTCTGCCGGCTATATTGTTTTTTATCCTAATCCGCGGGGGAGCACAAGCTATGGCGAAGAGTTTGCTAACCTGCTCCTTAACAACTATCCCGGAGAAGATTATAATGATGTAATGGACGGTGTAGATGCCTGCATTGCCAAAGGGATTGCCCATGAAGATAAACTCTTTGTAACAGGAGGAAGCGCAGGTGGAATTATGTCTGCTTGGATGATAGGAAAAAATAATCGTTTTGAAGCGGCAGTAGTCGTTAAACCCGTTATGAATTGGATAAGCAAACTACTTGTAGCCGATAATTATTATGGCTACGCCAATAGCCGCTATCCTGGGCAAGTGTGGGAAAACCCCATGAACTACTGGAAGTTCTCCCCCATATCATTAGTTGGAAATGTAGAAACACCAACCATGGTCATGGTAGGGATGAATGATTTGCGCACACCACCTAGCGAAGCAAAACAACTTTATCATGCGTTAAAACTGCGAAAAATCCCAACCGTACTGGTTGAGATTCCCGAAGCAAGTCATGGAATTGCCAATCGCCCGAGCAATTTAATGACCAAAATAGCCCACACAGTGGCTTGGTTCGAGCGCTATCATAAATAATACGCCATTTTAAAACTCATCTGACCTAGCCCTAACCGTTGTTTCAAATTATTTAGTTCAAGAAGCCTTATGCCTATAGCAGTAGCGGATTATAGTCCTCCTTTTCCATTTAAGAATGGGCACATGAACACCATTTACAGTTCATTAGCTCGAAAAAGAAAGCCGGTTGCGTTTAAACGAAAAAGAATAGAAACAGAAGACAATGACTTTTTAGACATTGACTTAATCGCCAAGGGGAATAAGAAAATAGCAGTACTCTGTCACGGCCTTGAGGGAAGCAGCGATTCAAAATACATCAGGGCCACCGCTGCACTGTTATCAGAAAACGGATACGATATTGCAGCAATAAATTATCGCTTTTGTAGCGGAGAAATAAACCGTCAACTAATCACCTATCACAGCGGGAGAACCGAAGACCTTCACGCCTTGGTGAAAGATTTACTTCCCGACTATGACGCACTCTATTTAGTTGGGTTTAGCCTTGGCGGAAACCTAGTCTTAAAGTATAACGGGGACGGGATTTTTCCCCTTAGCCCAAAAATAAAGGCTACTGTGGCAATTTCAGTTCCTGTTGACTTACATAGCTCTTCGCTTAAGTTGCAAGAACGACAAAACTTACTATACACCTGGCGGTTTATCTATACTTTATCCAAAAAAATTCATTTAAAACATAAACAGTACCCCAATGAGGTAGATGTAAAACTTTTGAAACGAGTAAAAAAACTCACAGACTTTGATGAATATTATACCAGTCAGCTCAATGGTTTTAAAGATGCTAGAGATTATTATAGCAAGGCAAGTTGCAAACAGTTCCTGCCCTCCATTAAAAAGCCTTCACTACTCATCAATGCCTTAGACGATCCTTTTTTATCGCCAAGCTGTTTCCCTTATGAAGAAGCAGAAAACAACCCTAATTTTTATTTGATGTGTCCAAAACATGGAGGACATGTTGGATTTATTAGCAAGGGGAAGTATTATTGGTCTGAACAGCAGATTTTAGCCTTTTTAGAAACCCATTAGAAACCTCATCAAAAAAGTTTTCTTTAACCGCTTCATGGCAAAAGTCAAGCAAACCCTGATTCAACACATTTAACTACCGCAACAAATAAATAAACCTTACCTTCAAAAAAAAACAGAATCATGATGAAAAGATATTTTTTCTTAGCCCTATTGCTCTTGTTTGCTGTTAACCTTAATGCACAAGACAAGAAAAAAGAGGACAGTAAAAAAGACAAGAAAGAAAAAACCTATGAAGACATTATTGGGGAGACGGCAAAAAGCGATGAAGGCTTATTTACCGTTCATGAAGTAAAAGACAAGTTTTACTATGAAATCCCAGACAACCTTTTAGGCAAAGAAATGCTAATGGTTACACGAATAGCCAAAACAGCAAATGGCCTTGGTTTTGGTGGGGGGAAACAAAACACCCAAGTAGTGCGTTGGGTTAAAAAGCGCAACTCGATACTGCTGCGAATGGTTTCCTATGAAAATGTAGCAGCAGACAGCCTTCCCATTCATGAGGCCGTAAACAACTCAAACTTTGAACCCATCATTTATAGTTTTAAAATCGCGACAAAAGGGAAAGACAGCCTTAACCCTAGTAGCCTGATTGAAGTAACAAAATTGTTTACAGAAGATGTGAAAACCTTGGGGATCTCTAACCGCTATAAAAAGCGTTACAAGATCTCTAGCACAGACAAGAATCGTTCTTACATCGAGTCAATCAAATCCTATCCATTAAATATAGAGGCACGTCATGTGAAAACCTACAAGGCCAGCGAACCCCCTTCAAATGAAAGTCTACAAGCCTTTTCAGTAGAAATTAACAACTCCATGATTCTACTCCCTTCAGACTTGATGAAACGCCGTTACTTTGACCGTCGTGTTGGATGGTTTGCACGAAGTCAGGTAGATTATGGCTTAGAAGCACAAGAGAGTAAATCAGTAACCTATCTCGATCGTTGGCGATTAGAGGTCAAAGAAGAAGACAGAGAAAAATTTAGACAAGGCGAGTTAGTAGAGCCTAAGAAACCGATTATCTACTATATCGACAGAGCAACGCCAGAGAAATGGCGTCCCTACATCAAACAGGGAATCGAAGATTGGCAAGTCGCCTTTGAAGCTGCTGGTTTTAAGAATGCAATCATTGCCAAAGACCCCCCAAGCGTAGAAGAAGATCCAGAATGGTCACCAGAAGACGTGCGCTATTCTGTGGTGCGTTATTTGGCCTCCCCAATTCCAAATGCCAACGGTCCGCACGTGAGTGACCCACGAACAGGAGAGATTTTAGAATCAGACATTAACTGGTACCACAACGTTATGACCCTCTTACGCAACTGGTATTTTGTACAAACAGCAGCCATTAATCCCGAGGCACAAGGAGTCGCCTTTAAAGACGAAATAATGGGGCGTTTAATTCGTTTTGTATCTGCACATGAAGTGGGACACACCATAGGCCTACCCCACAATATGGGGAGTAGCGTGGCCTATCCTGTAGACTCGTTGCGCTCTGCCACCTTTACCCAAAAATATGGAACCGCCCCTTCAATTATGGACTATGCACGCTTCAATTATGTGGCCCAACCCGGCGATCAAGGCGTGGCTTTAATGCCCAATATTGGTCCCTATGACAAACACGCTGTTAATTGGGGGTATCGACCAATATTAGACAAGACTGCCGAAGAAGAAAAAGCCACACTCAACCAATGGATTTTAGACAAAGCCGATGACCCGATGTACCGTTTTGGGCGTCAACAACGACCTGTTATAGACCCAACCTCTCAAACCGAAGACTTAGGAGACGATGCGGTAAAGGCAAGTAATTATGGAATTGCGAATCTAAAGCGCATCTTACCAAGATTAATTGAATGGACCTATCAAGACGGGAAAAATTATGACGATTTAGAAACCCTTTACGACCAAGTGTTTAATCAATTTAACCGCTACATGGGGCATGTGCGCTCTAATATTGGTGGAGTATATCAATACAACAAGACCTACGAGCAAGAAGGCGCAGTATATACCCACGTACCCACCAACCGCCAGCGCAATAGCTTGCAGTTTTTGCACCAACAGCTTTTCGAAACACCCTATTGGATGCTAGATAAAAACATCATAGCAAAAATAAAAGCTGCCGGAAGCATAGAGAAAATTCGAAGCATGCAGGTGCGTACCTTAAATGATATTTTATCTTTTGATCGCCTTGCACGCGTCATTGAAAATCAAGCCCTTAATGGCACAAATGCCTATGGTTTAACCCAATTGATGAAAGAGTTAAGCAGTGGTTTGTGGGAAGAAGTAAAAAAAGGAAAAACACCAGACACTTACCGTAGAAATCTACAACGTGCGCACATTGAACGTCTTGCCTATTTGTTTAATGAAGCGCAAGAACTAAGCGCGAGCCAAAGACGTAGCGGTAGAATAACACAAATTAATGTGGGTCAGTCTGACATTAGAGCAGCAGCCCGTTTTGAATTGATGTCTTTATATAAATTGGCTAAAGCGAAACGAAAAACAGCCAAGGGAATAGGGAAAGCTCACCTTGAAGACATTGAAGGTAGAATCTTTCATTTGCTTGATCTTTAACAGGACAAGGAAGCAATAACCTTAGAGGCCAATCAAATACTGAAACTTAAAAAAGTATTGCGTACGGTTGAATTGAAATAGGCGAAATTGAAAATCGTCAATCTCTTCAACCGTATTTTGGTTTCCGCCCAAATAGAAAATGGTAGACGGATTGGGGTTCCACTGAATCAGCGGTTGGATAAAAAACTGGTTGGTAAAACTGTTTTTCTCTGCAATGAGTCGCACGTTAAAGGCTGGGCTGAATTGGTAACGCAGGTTCATTCGTGCAATAGAACCATCGAAATAATCATTCCCGCCATTGAGACGCTCTAAAGTAGAATAGCGAAGTGACGGATTGACCGTAAACTTATCACTTAGCTGAAAACTTAAGGTCATAAAGGCCGTTTTTAGTCGACCCACTTCTGGGGTTTCCTCATTCACAGAAAGATCTTTCCCTAAATCAAATTTTGTTCTAAAATTAAAACTTTCACTCGGGGCACCATTAATTGATAAAGTATGCGTCCCTAAGTGTTTAAATGGAATGTTTAAAAAGGTTTTTCGCGCATCATAATCTAACGTGTAGCGAATTTCCGTTTGCCCATAAGTCTTAATCGAAGCAAATAGGTCAACACTAAAGTTCTTATACAAGTCATCAAAAGTATAGACCACATCGATTTTTGTTCCAAACCCAAACTCTTGAATACCCGGTTTATTGAGAATGTTGAGGTATTGGTGGAAAAGCGTTCCCCAGCGGCGGTTGTTTTTTACCGCAAACCCTACATCTGCACGGTATTGTGGAGAAATATTACGGTAATACAGATAACTCTGCCAGAACTCTGTTTTGCGGTAAAGCTGAACATAAAGTGCATCACCATTTAAGCGATCCCCATCAAGCGCAATTGTCTTCCCACGAATTTCTGCATCTGTTGTAATCCAGTCCTGTACGGGCTCTTCGTTGGTGTTTTTAAAAAACTCGAAGCTTAAACGCCAATTTTGATTGAGCAAGAACAGGCCATCAACCCCAACTAAATGACCAAAACCACCTCCGTCATAAAAGCGGTTCATCACCACGCCGCCCATGCGTGCCTTTGGGTTAAAAAGGTACTGGTACCGCAAAATGTTGACCACACTTTTACCTCCTTCCCCTAAGTAAGAACGGTCTTCTCCGCCCACCAAATATGGAGAGTTTTTATCGAGTGCATTCAACAAAAACAGCCGCGACTTTCTGCCTTGACTTAATATTTTAGAAGCCAAAGAAGGATTGACAATTGAACGGGAATAAAAAGCACCATCGGCAAAATTCAACAAATCAATTCCACGGTTAAAAAAAGGGCGGCGTTCAGGATACTGTAAAGAGAAGGAAGAATTTACATCAATTTGCGTTACATCAGCTTCCACCTGAGAAAAATCAGGATTAATGGTGATCTCCCAACTGGTGTTTTTATTTAAATCAAGATTAAGTCCAAGACCAACCCCTGCATTTAAACGTCCATAATCCATCCCATCACTTGGGCGTTGGCGTTCTCCTGAAAGATTGCTGGACACATAAGGAAGGAGTTCAATACGTTTATCAATTTTAATCCCTTTCAGATAGAGCTCATCAGTAGTTTGGCACACAATGCAGCTGTTATTTCTGTCGCGAATCTGACTGCTCACCTCAATTTCATTTCCATTATCTACATAGCGGCGGTAAAAGTTTACCCGCCATTTCTGATCGGTTCCGTTGGGGAAAGGAATTTCAGAAAAAGGAATTTTCATTTCTATTTGATAGCCGTCTTCCACAAGTCTTCCGCTAGACTCAAAATTGATATTAAAGGAACTGTCATAGCGTTGCTCATCGCTCAATGCATTGACTTGTTTTACATCAAATTGACTCCCTAAGGCGTTAACCGCCAAACCAATGTTGAAACGCGCATCTGCATAGGGGTCTAATCGCATTAAAACAACGTCATCGTTCCAAATATTGCGGTCATCTCTTGGTCGTACTGCTGCGCGAATGGCTTTAGGATCGTGTTTGGCATAAATCCCCACAAAAAGGTGTGTGGCACTATACGCAATATAGGCTGTGGTGGCGCGTTTTGCCGGTTCGTTATTGGCAGGACTAAACTCAATATCAAAGGGAACAGCGGTGGCTTTTGTCCATGCGGCTTCATTCAACTGACCGTCAATAATAAAA
>WTJU01000119.1 GCA_011526285.1 Candidatus Arcticimaribacter sp. | reverse complement strand
CTAATGTCTAATGCGAGTAAGGGAAAAGGAAAATCAGAATAGTTTTGGGGATTTCGGCTGGTACCGAAAACGCGGTAGCCAAGGGTGTGCAGGTGGGTGGCAATGGACTTTCCCAAACCCGAGGATGCACCGGTAACCAAAACTGTTTGTTGCATAATAAAAAAAGGGTAAGCGATCTATATCACACCGCTACGACCATCTACCCTTGCTGCGTTCCCGCCCTGGGGGAGTTCAATAGGAGCTGGTTGTATAGGACTTACCCCAGCACAAATATACAACCCCTGCTTTTCCCTGCAAATCATTTTCAATTCGAATTTTTGCCCTATTTTTAATTTAAAATTTACACAATGAAATGGATGTCCCTACTCTTAAGCCTACTGCTCTTAAAAAGCTGCGGTGACGATAAAAGTGCGCTTAAAATCACCCTAAAACCCAACAGCAATACCTTTGTGCTGGGGGACACCCTAAATGTGCGGTTAAAACACAAAGCAAGTCTTAGCATTGACTCTACCCTTTATCAACTTAATGGAAAACCCATTAGCCTACCCCATGTCATTACAACTAAAAGACTTGGGGATCATTTACTCACCGCCACGAGTTTCGTTCAAGGACAGCGGGTAGAAGCCGAACGTTCTATACGCTTACTAAGGAGTGAAGCCCCTAGCTTGTGGACCTATACCATTGTGAACGAATTTCCACACGATAGCGAAGCCTATACCCAAGGATTGGAATTTGATGGAGAGGTTTTATGGGAAAGTACAGGACTTCGCGGAAAATCTACCCTTAGAAAAGTAAATTACACAACAGGAGAAGCTATAGAAAATCAACCCTTAGACGACAGTTATTTTGGGGAAGGCCTAACCCTGCTAGGCGATAAGGTGTATCAACTCACATGGCAAGAAAACACCGGCTTTGTGTATGACAAAAACAGCCTCAAATTAGTCTCCTCTTTCACCTACAAGCAAAGCAAAGAAGGTTGGGGCTTGTGCAACGACGGGAAATACCTGTATAAATCTGACGGATCAGCCAAAATATGGCGTCTCGATCCTGAAACAGGAGAAGAACTCGACTATATTGAAGCGACCACCAACAAAACCATTTTAACCAAAATCAATGAACTGGAATGGGTAAACGGTAAAATCTATGCCAACACCTACCAGTTTCAAAAAGAAGTGGCTGTGGTCATTGAACCGCAGACCGGTGCCATAGAAAAAGTGATAGACTTCTCTGGACTAAAAGAAAAAGTAGACCAAATCCCAAGCCTAAACGTATTAAATGGCATTGCCTACCACCCACAACGCAATACGTTCTTTGTGACGGGGAAAAATTGGAGCAAGGTCTTTGAAGTTACCCTGCAACCCAAAAAATAGTGGCAATGAACAGCTTTGAACAAACATTGGTGGTGGAAGCTCAGCATCTGGACGAACTCCAACACGTCAACAATGTGCAGTACCTGCAGTGGGTACAAGACATCGCCGGAGCCCATTGGCAGCACCTCATTGCCAACCATAAAGAAGCTTTTGGACTATGGGTGGTTCGCTCCCACCATATTGAGTATAAACGCCAAGCCAAATTAGGAGATCAAATACGGGTGGTCACGCATGTTGAAGTAACCGAAGGTTTTCTAAGTGAACGTCGCGTTCGCTTTTTTTTAGGAGACAGCACTACCCTCATTGCCCAATGCAGTACCCAATGGTGCTACCTCGACCCAAAAACCCAAAAACTATTGCGTATACCCCCTGAAATTCATACGCTGTTCAAATAACCCATTTTTGGTCTGTTGATCCCTTCTATTTTGAGAAAACAGTGGCTTGTTTGCGGTTTTCCGCAACTCTTTCACTTTAGTTAATCTTTTTGAGCATTTTTTGCTTTTTTACCCAATTAATTTTCATCAACTTGATCGTAAATTTAGTTGCACTAAAATTTAGGCGAAAACCGAAAAGCCTTTAAATAGAGTAGGTGAACCCAAATCACTTAATGAAATGTTTAATTTTAAAAAATATCTCAATCTATTTTTACTAGTTTTTTTAATTGTTTGTTGTACACATAAAGAGGGGTTTTTAATGGAAAATTCATTAAATAATCACAACGAATACTTGGAAAGTAACAGTTTTAAAATATTATCATCAACATATCCTAATT
>WTJU01000043.1:8313-32247 GCA_011526285.1 Candidatus Arcticimaribacter sp. | reverse complement strand
AGGGACCAACTGATTATGAGTCAGCTACTCTAACCAACTGAGCTATAGGACCTGTTTTAATGCTCCTCTTTAAGAGGTTGCATTGTTCGGCAAATATAATTCTATTTTAGCTGTGTGCCAACTGCTTTTATCGGTTCTTCACAGAGTGGCAGGAAGTCTAATAAATTAACCAATCGCTGTCTTTGTCGTGATTGCTTTTAGTATGATGGTGTCTTTTCTCTCCATTTTCATGTCTTTTGTGTCGTTTTTCGCGTAGTTTTTGACGACGTTTTTTCAATGCTTCCTTTTGCGCTGCTGTAATTGTTGCTTTAAACTTTTCGCGCAGTGCTTTGGCTTTGGCTTTGTTTGATGCCAAAAGTTCTTTTTGCGCTGGTGTAAGCATTTCTTTCAACACTTTTCTTCGTTCTTCACGATTTAGGTCTTCGTTATTAAAGACCGCTAACTGCTCCTTAGAAAGTGTCGCCCGAAAAGCGTCTTTATCTGCTTTAATTAACCGGCGTTGCTCCTTTATCATTTCTATTTGAGCTGGAGTATAAATTCTCTCTACTCTCTCGCTTTCCATTTGCTTTTCTTGTGCAAACAAGCCTTGGGTCAAAAGGAGGCATAATAAAATCTGTAAAGTGTGGTTCAATTGTTTCATTCTTCTTGATTTAAACTGTCGCTAAATTGTTTGTCTGCTTTAGTATTCTGATAATATATATTCTTCTTCAAACCAATCGTTAAATGCAGCTTCTTCTACCACTACCGACTCAATTATAATGCTCTCAAACTCAATGTCGAACTGAGTTGGTGTGTTTTTATTCGTTTCAAAAAGACCGATCAGTACTGCAATAGAAGCAGCAGCCCCAAACCATAAAAAACGCTCTCCACGTGAAGTTTTCTTGTTGTTTAACATCACCTGTTGCATCATTCGTTTCTTGGAGTCCTCAAAATAATTTTGTGGAACAGTATAGCCCAAGGCTGCTTTTTCAGTTCTCTTTTTCATATTGCTGCTTTAATTTTTTCCTCCAACTGTCTTTTTAGTGCATAAAAAGTAGTTTTAACAGAGTTTGTGTTTGTGTTTAGTAGATTTCCAATTTGTTCAAAGGTGTGCTGCTCAAAATACTTCAGTAAAAAAATCTGTCGCTTTCGCTCTGGCAGTTCTGCCATAAACCCATGCAATTCTTCCTCGCAGGCTGTTGCATCAAAATATGGGTCGGCAGTTAATTTTGACCAATAATTCTGTGCCACCTCATCTGAAACGACCATCCCTTTTCTACCGCTCTTTTCCAAATGTCGCATCGATTCATTGTAGGCTATTCGATAGGCCCACGTCTTTAAACTACTTTTCTGTTGAAAATTCTTTAATCCCTTGTAAACTTTGATATAGGTGTTTTGTAAGACATCATCGGCGTCTTCATGCACAACAACCAATTTTCGAATATGCCAATAAAGCATTTCGTGATAAAGGTCCATGATCCCTTTTAATGCAGCATCATAGTCTTTTTCATTCAAACACGTTAAAAGATATTCTTCGTTTACTCGGGTCAATTTGTTGGTGTTTGTAGCTTAGACCTTAAAAAGATAGAAAAGTTTTCTTTTTTTTGGTTCTGGTTAATGCGAGGTACGCATTACCCGTCTTTGTTTGGGTGTGAAAATAATGCTTTAACTTGCATTCATAGAAAATAAATTCTCTTGATCGTAGAACTCAAACAACAGTTTGGAAATGTTTTTGAAGCGGCTTTGCTCGAAGAAATTGCTCGTGTAGGAACCTTGCGTGCTGTTCCAGCAGATTTTGAACTCATCGATATTGGAGAACCCATTAAAGGTGTTCCGCTAATGTTGAATGGTGCAATAAAAATCTCAAGAGAAGACGCCAATGGCGATGAGCTTCTCCTTTATTACTTAGAAGAGGGAGACTCCTGTACTATGACCATGGCCTGGGAAATGGGAGAGAAAAAAAGCAAAATTCGCGCAGTAACAGAGCTCCCTTCTCAACTCATCATGGTCCCGCTTTCTGCTGTAGAGCAGTGGTCTTCACACTATCCGTCGTGGCGACAATTTGTCTTTAAAAGTTATCACAAAAGAATGGAAGAGCTTCTAGAAACTGTGGATAGTATTGCCTTTGACCAGTTGGAAACACGCCTTTGGGAATATCTTTTAGAAAAAAAGCGAATCATTAAAAAAGAGGTGCTCACAATCACCCATCAGAATATCGCTCAAGAAATCTACAGCTCTCGGGTTGTTGTTTCTCGTTTGTTAAAACGATTAGAACAACAAGAAAAGATCAAATTACACCGAAACGCTATTGAAATGCTTTCTTAGGTAACTTAGGTTACGTAGCTTGTTATTTGTTTGCAGTAGTTTTGCTTTATCATGAAACAGTTGTTGAACTATTTCCCGCTATTTGCTTGGATAAAATCCTACGATAAAATTACACTTAAACGTGACTTTACAGCTGGGCTTACGGTTGGTATAATGCTAATCCCTCAAGGTATGGCTTATGCTATGATTGCCGGTTTACCTCCTGTTTATGGTCTTTATGCGGCCCTGTTTCCTCAAATTGTTTATGCATTTATGGGCACATCGCGTCAATTGGCTGTTGGTCCTGTCGCTATGGATTCTCTTTTGGTTGCTGCTGGTCTGGGCGCGCTGTCGCTTTCTGGCCCTGAAGAGTATCTTATGTTGGCTGTTTTTCTAGCGCTATTTATGGGAGCTATTCAACTGTTAATGGGGGGCTTAAAACTTGGCTTCTTGGTCAATTTCCTTTCTAGGCCTGTCATCAGTGGTTTTACTTCTGCTGCTGCAATCATAATCGGAATGAGTCAATTAAATCACCTTCTTGGAATAGCTGTTCCTAGGAGCAACAAAATACATGAACTCTTTTTCTTTTTGATAGATTTAGGCCCTCAAGTACACCTAATCACATTCTTAATTAGTGTATTTGGGGTTGCCTTTTTATTTCTGTCTAAAAAATATTTCCCAAAGCTACCCGCTGCTTTAATTCTGGTTATAATTGCTACTGCTTTGGTGGCGCAATTTAATGGAGAAGCTTTAGGAATTAACCTAGTGAGAGAAGTTCCTAAAGGACTTCCTTCTTTTGTTTTTCCAACGGCAACACCAGAGAAAATCTATGCGCTTTTACCACTAGCGCTCACCTTGGCGCTAATTGCTTTCATGGAAGCAATTTCTGTTGCTAAGGCCATAGAAGAAAAAGAAAAAAAGAATGAACTCAATCCCAACCAAGAGCTTATCGCATTGGGTACAGCAAACATTGTTGGCGCCCTATTTCAAGCCTACCCTACAACAGGAGGGTTTTCGCGCACAGCAGTAAATTATGATGCAGGGGCTAAATCTGGTGTTTCTGCTTTATTTAGCGCTTTAGTCGTAGGGCTAACGCTTCTTTTTTTCACCTCTTTTTTCTACTTCTTGCCCACCGCAATTCTCGGGGCTATTATTGTTGTAGCAGTTGTTAGGCTAATCGACCTCAACTATCCTCAATATCTTTGGAAAAACAATCGCCAGGAGTTTTACATTCTTTTATTTACTTTTTTCATTACGCTTTTTATTGGAATTAAAGAAGGTATTCTTCTTGGCGTTTTTGTTGCCCTACTCCATATGGTCTATCAAAACACCTCTCCACATATTGCTGTTTTAGGGAGAATAAAAGACACCCACTACTTTAAGAATATTAGTCGTTTTTCAAAAGACGTGGTGACCTTTCCCGAAGTGCTAATTTTACGTTTTGACGGACAGCTCTTCTTTGGAAACCAAGCCTATTTTAAGGAAAAAGTTTCCTCCCTCATGGACGAGCAAAAACAACCCGTTAAACACTTGGTAATTGCCGCAGCGGGAATCAACTCTATTGATGCCTCTGCACTCCAAATGCTTTCCCTTTTAATTGAAGAATTAAATAAAAAAGACACTAAAGTATATTGGACAGGGCTCATAGGACCGCTAAGAGATCAGTTCCATAAAGTTGGTCTTCTCGATCAGTTTGAAGGGCTTTATGTTTTCTCTTCTCTTGAAGCTGCCATTAACGCAATTCAAGGAAACGCTCCCTCTGCCATTGAAAAAACCATCGCAACACAACAAAATAACCCATAATTTTAGACTGTTATGACTATTGAACAAATTTATACCGGCTGTTTGGCACAAGGGGCTTACTATATTGAAAGTCAGGGAGAAGTTGCCATTATTGATCCTTTACGAGAAATTCAGCCTTACCTTGATCGTGTAGAAAAAGACAGCGCCAAAGTAAAATATATCTTTGAAACCCATTTCCATGCCGACTTTGTTAGCGGACACTTAACCTTGTCAAAAGAAACAGGTGCGCCCATTGTTTTTGGCCCTAATGCCAATCCAGAATTTGATGTTCTTTTGGCCAAAGACGGAGAAGAATTTCCGTTGGGGGAAATAACAATTGTCGCTTTACACACCCCCGGCCACACCATGGAAAGCACCACTTATCTGCTTCGAGATAAAAACGGGAAAGATCACGCTATTTTTAGCGGAGACACCCTGTTTTTAGGAGATGTTGGCCGTCCTGAT
The DNA here is from genome assembly GCA_011526285.1 of Candidatus Arcticimaribacter sp. Lineage (GTDB taxonomy): Bacteria > Bacteroidota > Bacteroidia > Flavobacteriales > Flavobacteriaceae > Arcticimaribacter. Next base: position 27,717 of record WTJU01000043.1, on the reverse strand, counting down.
TTAGCACAAAAAGCCAATAGCGTTACCCAAGAAGATTTAGCCGGGTACCTCTTTGATAGCTTGCGAAATAAGATAATGCCTTTGGCTGACGATGTAACTGTTTATCCTGCACATGGTGCGGGGTCTGCCTGTGGGAAAAACATGATGAAAGAAACGGTTGACAGCCTCGGGAACCAAAAAAAGATGAACTATGCCTTGCGGGCAGACATGAGTAAAGAGGAGTTTATTAACGAAGTGACGGATGGCTTGTTACCCCCTCCTTCTTATTTTCCCCTGAATGTAAAACTAAACAAGTCGGGCTATGAAGACATTGACAAAGTTTTGGAACGCGGAACACGCGCACTAACTCCAGAAGCCTTTGAACAAACTGCCAATACCGAAGGAGCCCTAATCTTAGATGTGCGGCATCAAAATGATTTTGTTCAAGGACACATTCCACAATCCATATTTATTGGAATCGATGGCGGCTTTGCCCCTTGGGTTGGAGCGCTCGTTGCAGATGTAAAACAACCTATCTTGATTGTTGCTCCCGAAGGAAGAGAAGAAGAAACCATTACCCGTCTTTCACGTGTTGGCTTCGACAATACGTTGGGGTATTTAGCCGGTAGTTTTGATGCATGGAAAGCCGCAGGAAAAGAATATGACAGCATTAGCGGAGTAAGTGCTGAAGCGCTTGAAGCCGCTATAAAAAATGAAAACGCCATAGTATTCGACGTAAGGAAGGAAGGAGAATATTTGTCTGAGCATATTGATGGTGCTCAACATACCCCCTTAGATTATATTAATGATTACCTAAGAGACTTTCCAGAGAATGGCACCTTTTACATTCATTGTGCTGGCGGATACCGTTCGGTCATTGCTGCATCACTCTTGAAAAAAAGAGGAATTCACAACCTTATCGATGTAAAAGGAGGGTTTAAAGCCATTAAAGAAACAACCATTCCTGTTACAGACTATGTTTGTCCTTCAACCTTATAATAATTTCTAGATTGTTTTAATCATGCTTGATTTTTTACTGAACCCTTGGCCTTGGTATTTTAGTGGCCCTATGATTGCCTTTGTTATGTTTTTGCTGCTATGGACAGGGAAAACCTTTGGTATGTCCTCCAACCTGCGAACCCTTTGTGCTGTGTTAGGAGCAGGGAAAAAAACTGCTTTTTTTGCCTTTGATTGGAAGGCACAACGGTGGAATTTAATTGTTGCAGCAGGAGCTGTGGTGGGTGGTTTTCTCGCCGCCAACTATCTTAGTAATTCTACAGCTGTTAACATTAGTGCTTCTACAATAGCGCAACTTAATCAGCTAGGAATCAATGACGCTGGAAGCGCCTATATGCCCAGCGCTCTTTTTGATTTAAGTGCTTTTTCTAACTTAAAATCTATTCTCTTGCTTAGTTTAGGAGGCTTTTTTGTTGGTTTTGGTGCGCGTTATGCAGGCGGCTGTACTTCTGGCCATGCTATTTCGGGCTTGAGCAACTTCCAATTGCCTTCTTTAATCGCAGTCATTGGCTTTTTTGCTGGTGGCCTTCTCGTTAATCACTTCATTTTACCACTTATTTTGTAATGAAAACCATTGTTTATTTTTCTATCGGAATCCTTTTTGGTATCACCATGTTTAAATCTGAAGCCGCCTCTTGGTTTCGCATTTATGAAATGTTTCAATTCAAAGCGTTCCATATGTATGGAATAATTGGCTCTGCTTTGTTTTGCGGTGTTATTATTACCTATTTACTTAAAACGTTTCGTGTAACATCTATTTTAGACGGAACCGAAATTCAAATCGCCGACAAAGAAAAAGGGTGGAAAAGGTATCTCTTTGGTGGTCTTTTCTTTGGTTTTGGCTGGGCAATTTCTGGTGCGTGCCCAGGACCAATGTTCACCACTCTAGGTGCGGGCTTCTTCCCAATTATCGTGGTTATTGCTGCAGCAACGCTTGGAACTTTTTGTTATGGTGTTCTACAAAAATACTTGCCGCACTAAGTTGCTTTAGGAATCCAAGAAGCTAATAATTCTCCTAGCTGAATTGCCCACGGAAATTCATAGGCCTTTGCAAAAATAAATAGTGTGAAAACAACATAAAGCATTAGCAGGGCATACGCGTGTATTTGGCGCAAACCTGCATTAAAGTAATAGATAATAAACGCTGCAATTGTTAAAATAACTAGGCTGGCTTGAAGCTCTGCAACATTGGCAACTGTTTCTGCTGTCATGGTGATGGGCCCATTGAATAGTGTAAAGGCAAACAAAGGAAACCCTAAAGCAAAACAAATATCAAAAATATTACTGCCTAAAGCGTTGGCTACTGCGTCATCATATTGCCCTGCAACGGCATCGCGATAAGACAGAATAGTATCTGGCACAGAGGTAGCTGCAGAAGCCAAAACAACCGCAATAAAATAAGGGGCAATTCCCATTTCTGCCGAAAGTAATTCACACGAATGGATTAATACAATACAAGCCAATCCTATCACTAGCATTGAAAATAAAAGCAGCGCCCATGCATTGGCAGTATTGATTTGCTTGCGCACAAACACATGTTCAAAATCAAGCAAAATTAAGGCCTTGAAAATCGAGGGTTTTCTCCCTACACGGTGCTCTTCTTCTCGTTCTCTGGGTTCTAATGGGGCTACCGTCTCTTTCTTTTTCATTGTACTGAACATATAGGCAACATAAACCACATAGGTCAACATCAAGACTAAACCGTGAACCCAAGTTAAATGATTCCCGGAGACCATGTAAATCAATATCAATTCGGCGATAATAAGACCAATCCCATCGCGAAGAATAACCTTTTTAGAAACGTTTACTTTTTTTGCTATTCCATACCCCAGCACCGCCAAAATAGCCACCGCAGGGATAATCATTCCATTAAAAATTGCGCTTCCCGCTGTTGTTCCAATACCAAAGGCAAAATTATCAACCTCGCCTAAAAGCATCAAACTAAACAGGGTGGTGAATAACTCTGGTATTGAGCTCCCTACTGCATTAATGGTTGCACCTCGCACCCCATCAGTTAAGTTGCGCCCTAAATATTCAGAGGCAACTTCAAAACCATCGCTAGAACGCCAAATAATAAGCATGGCTAGGGTAATGGCAAACAACGCAGAAAGAGTCATCATAATCAATCAAATAAGAAACAAAGCTACACCTTAAATTTTGTTTTCTAAAGCATTTCGCTACAGAAGCAAAAAGGCAAAATTTTGTACATTCGTGCTGATGGGCTATTTCTTATCCAACATTCTTGTCTACGGCATTCTTTTTGCGCTTCTTGTAATGGGCTATAATGCCATTCGTGAAATGAAAAACAAGAAAGAAGACTAATCAGTGTACCTTCAAACCGTTTTCCCCTTCCGTTTGAAGTCCGTACTTTTGTAAAAAAGCTAGAAAAATGAAATCTGCCAAAAAACCCGACGGGGTGGCTTGGAATGAGGAAACACAGGAATACATTTCCAAACTTCTTCCCTATGCAACCAGCAATAGTAGTCCGGTCATCAATATTCCTAATGTAGATGCCTTTAAACAAAAAGGTGTCGAAAAGGTCTCTAAACAGTTTCAGGCTGAACTAGAAGATTTGCAAAACCGCATTAAATCTTTTGTTACCCTTGCAGCAGACACCCAGCGAGTTTATTCAGCGAGGTATAAGTTTGAACCCATTGTGGGGGAGCGCTATCATTTATATGTCGGTAACGATGGGAAAGACTTTCTCTCTTTAATTTCTCCAGACAACTGGGACAAAGAATATATAGGAACTTTTCGTCTTAATGGAGAATATAAATGGGAACGTGTTGATTAGCGAAACACCTGTGTACCATACCCCATTTTTGTTTCGTCAAATTGGACCCCTACGCCTAAATAAACATAGTCACCCATAATGTTTTTATAGTGTGGAGGGCTGTTTTTCCAGCCTTCTACCATACAGGTCGCAAATGCCTCTGCAGAGCGTGTGTCGCCACATGTTGAAACGTTTTGAAACCATGGGACTTTCGCTATATTCTCTGCTATTCCAATAAAGGTGTTTCCCTCTTGACGCCATGCCTGAATGCCTAACTTTTCTGCTCTAGAAACAGGGTTAAGCCCATCAGGGTCTATGTGGCTATAAAACTCCTTTTCTACCATATTATCGCTGTGGTATTGTGCTAAAACGTTTAAACTATCTAAGGGCTTAAAGGGTGTTTTCCCCTTTGCTCTTCGCAAAGCATTGGTTTTTTTGAAGATTAGCTGAGAAATTTCTTTAACGTCTCCTTGTGCATTTGCGCTAAAAGCAAGCATGCACAGTAATATGAATAATTGTGTTGGCTTTTTCATCTTCAAAAAATTAGTCCAACAAATATGCTTAATTTTACCCAATAAATGCAATATGGAAAGTCCAAGACAGAAGAAAATAGGGGCCCTTTTACAGCAAGAGATCGCTAAGCTTTTGCAAGGAGCTGTGCGCAAAGAGGGCGTGAGTAATGTGTTGATCTCTGTCACAAAAGTAAACGTAACTGTAGACCTGTCTATTGCAAAAGTATATTTGAGTTTATTTCCTTCAAAAGAAGCAAATAAATGGCTGGAGGGAATTCGGTCTAATGCTTTTCAAGTAAAGCATGACCTATCACAACTACTAAAAAACGAACTGCGCCGTATTCCTGAACTGCACTTTTTTATGGATGATTCGTTAGACTATATTGAAGAAATTGATGAGGCGTTAAAGTCTCCTGAGAATCCCATTTTGGATCCCAAACAATTAGAAAAACGTCAAAAAAAGTAAGCCCGTGCAACTGCCCTTTTTTATTGCATTGCGGTATTTTTTCTCTAAGAGTAAGCAGACCATTGTTAACCTCATCAATCTCATTTCGGTAGGTGTTGTATTGGTCGCTGCTGCTGCTCTTTTTATTGTCTTAAGTGCCTTTAGTGGCCTAAAAACCTTTGGTTTGTCTTTTTCCAATGCCTTTGATCCAGATGTAAGGGTAGAAGCTGTTTTAGGAAAACGCTTGGTGGTTGATTCTATACAATTGGCTAAAATTAATGCGCTTGAGGGGGTCTCATTGGCCAGCCCAATTTTAGAAGACAAAGTGTTTTTAACCTATCGCGATAAAAGTCAAGTTGGGCTGTTAAAAGGGGTAGAAGACAACTACAATCAAGTCATCAAAATTGACTCCTTAATGGTTAGCGGAAATTGGTTTGCTAACGCTTTTGATGAAGTTGTTATTGGAGGTGGTCTAGCGCGTAATCTCAGCCTAGGGGTTTATGATTATTCTGACTTCCTTCAGCTCGCTGCACCAAAAAGAAAAGGGAGTGTAGGCCTAGGACAAAACCCACTCAAAAATGAAACCGCTGTCGTCGCGGGGATTTACTTTGCCAATGAAGAAATCGATAAAAAATACCTCTTCGCTAAAATAGATTTGGCACAACGTCTATTCCAAAGAAAAGAAAACGAATACACCTATATAGAAATAAAGGCCAACGAGAATCCTAACCTAGACTTTCTTGAAAAAGAAATTACCTCCATTTTGGGGCAAGAGGTGACTGTTTTAAATCGTGTACAGCTCAACAAAGCCCTATATAAAATGTTGAATACCGAAAATGTTGCGGTCTACTTGATCTTTAGCCTTATCATTATCATTGCGCTCTTCAATGTGGTTGGGGCACTAATTATGATGTTTTTAGATAAAAAACCCCAGCTCAACATTCTTTTTGCTATGGGCTTAACCCCCAAACAAATTCAACGTGTTTTTTTCTATTTGGGAGGACTTATCAGTTGGGTTGGCGGTGGTCTTGGGTTTCTTGTTGGGGCTGTTTTGGTGGTGCTTCAACAGGCGTTTCCTTTTTTATATATTCCTGGCACTTCCTTGCCTTATCCCGTTGAGTTTGATTTACAAAATGCAGGACTTGTCATCATTACTGTATTTGGCCTTGGTGCAATTGCTTCTGCATGGGCAACACGAAATATTGACAAGAAAATTGATATGGCTTAGGCCATTTCGTAATCTCCCCATTGTTTTTCAACCTCTGCCAAAGTAGCAAAAACTTCTTCTGAAGCATTAGAGGTTACCATACGGGTTCGATATTCCTTAAAATGTGGAATTCCTTTAAAGTAATTGGTGTAATGGCGTCGTGTTTCCAAAACACCAAGCGTTTCTCCTTTCCAAGCAATCGACATTTCTAAATGACGTCTTGCTGCTTCTACTCGCTCAGCGATGGTTGGGCTTGGCATGTGTTCTCCTGTTTTAAAAAAGTGCTTTACTTGATTGAAAAACCACGGGTTTCCTATGCTTGCTCGGCCAATCATTGCTCCGTCTAAACCATAGTCATCGCGCATTTCTACCGCACGTTCGGGGGTATTAACATCGCCATTGCCAAACACAGGAATGTGCATGCGTGGGTTGTTTTTCACTGCCGCAATAGGACGCCAGTCAGCGTCTCCTTTGTACATCTGCGCTCGTGTGCGCCCATGAATTGAAATGGCAGCACAGCCTACATCTTGCAGTCGCTCTGCCACCTCTACTATTTTAATGGAATCGTGATCCCAGCCTAAACGTGTTTTCACTGTAACAGGCAAATGGGTGTGTTTAACCATTGCTTCTGTAAGATTCACCATGAGAGGAATGTCTTTTAAAATTCCTGCTCCGGCTCCTTTGCAAACAACTTTTTTTACGGGACAGCCAAAATTAATGTCGATAATGTCTGGCTTAGTGGCTTCTACAATTTCAACCGATCGCAACATAGAGTCCATGTTTGCACCAAAGATTTGAATGCCAACGGGGCGTTCTTTTTCGTAAATGTCGAGCTTTTGAACACTCTTTGCTGCATCGCGAATAAGCCCTTCGCTAGAAATAAACTCGGTGTAGACCACGTCAGCCCCATTCTCTTTACACAATGCCCGAAAAGGAGGGTCGCTCACGTCTTCCATAGGAGCCAACAACAAGGGAAATTCTCCTAATTCTATATCACCAATCTTCGCCACGGCTAATAAAGTTTATGCAAAAATACAGAAAACATTTTTCAGCGACCTCAACGGTTGGAGAAATGACGCCTCAAGGCCTCTTTAATGTCGTGGTCCCAAGTCTGTTGTCCTTCTCCGTGCTTCAAATAGTAAACCCTTGGAGGGGAGGCGCCTATAAGATTAAAAAACGTATCTGTGTCTATGAATGTATGAGGGAAGTTTGTCTGGGTTATCGTTTCAAACTCAGAAACAGAGGTTGACCCTTCTTGAAAATACAAAACATAAATGGGAGGCAATTGTTGCTCATCAATTAATTGCCCAAGAGCTGTAGCTGCTTCTTGACAATGTTCGCAATCTAGATTAAATACAGCGACTAAAACCTCTCCTTTGCTCAGGTCGACCCTTCCTTCTCCAACAAAAGAAGTAAACGCATTAAATTTTTGTGCGTCTTTTCCCTGTAAAGGGAGAAAGAGCCACATGCTTGCAACTATAATCGCAGCAAACACTAAATAGATGGGTTTTGACTGTGTTTCTTTTTCCTTTTTGAAATATAACCAAAACGCCACCGAAAGTAAGATTGCGTTTTTTAGTAATGATTGCGCTGGGTTCATGGATATCATCTCACCAAAGCAACCGCAATTTTCATTGTCGCCAAGAAAAAACAAATAAGCCAGATGTAGGCTGAAAACCCCCAAGAGACCAATAGAAAACAGCACTACTTTTTTGGTATAATACGGGAAGAAAAGTAAAACCCCTAGGGCAAATTCTAGTCCAATAAAAAAACGTGTTAAATGTGCTGCTAATTCGCGTGAGGAAGCGATGCCCTGATCCATCAAAGTAATTTCAAAATAACCGGGCGCAACAAATTTGGTATAAGCTGAAAACAAAAAGCTTAACGCAAAAAGTAGGCGTAAAATATGGGGGTGCTTCATAACTTATTGCTAAGGTATAAAACTTCTGCTTTCTATTCTTGACAACTACGAAACTCCTATATTTGCATAGCTATGAAAGAAGGCGCCGTATGAAACACATCAGAAACTTTTGCATCATTGCCCATATCGACCACGGTAAAAGCACCTTGGCCGACCGCTTATTAGACTATACTGGGGCCGTAAGTGAACGCGAAAAACAAGACCAATTGCTCGACAATATGGACTTGGAAAGAGAACGAGGAATCACCATTAAGTCGCATGCCATTCAAATGGAATATACGCACGAGGGGGAGACCTATGTGTTAAATCTCATTGATACTCCTGGCCACGTTGATTTTTCTTATGAAGTTTCTCGTTCAATTGCTGCATGTGAAGGCGCTCTGTTGATTGTTGATGCTGCACAAAGCATACAGGCACAAACCATTTCAAACCTTTATTTAGCCTTAGACAACGATCTGGAAATCATTCCTGTTCTCAATAAGGTTGATTTACCTTCTGCTAATCCCGAAGAAGTGACTGATGATATCGTTGATCTTTTGGGCTGTTCTCCTGAAGAAGTAATTCCTGCTTCGGCCAAAACAGGCCTAGGAATTCAAGATATATTAACCGCTATAATTGATCGAATTCCTGCGCCAAAAGGAAGTCCTGATGAGCCTTTACAAGCGCTCATTTTTGACTCTGTTTATAACCCTTTTAGAGGGGTAGAAACCTACTTCCGTGTGATCAATGGAAAAATTCGAAAAGGTCAAAAAATCCAGTTTATTGCAACCCAAAAGACCTACAATGCCGATGAAATTGGGACACTAAAACTCAACCAAGAACCAAAAAAAGAAATTTTAGCTGGTGATGTTGGTTACCTGATCACGGGAATAAAAGAAGCGAAAGAAGTGAAAGTGGGAGATACCATTACTGCTCCCGATCGTCCAACACAAAACGCCATTGAAGGGTTCGAGGAAGTTAAGCCCATGGTCTTCGCAGGAATCTACCCTGTTGATACTGAAGATTATGAAGAGCTTCGTGCGTCAATGGAAAAACTACAACTAAACGATGCGTCTTTAGTCTTTCAACCCGAAAGTTCTGCTGCGCTTGGTTTTGGGTTTCGCTGTGGGTTTTTGGGAATGCTGCACTTAGAAATCATTCAAGAGCGTTTGGAGCGCGAATTCAATATGACGGTCATTACCACCGTCCCAAACGTATCGTACCAAGCATACACCAAAAAAGAGCCCGACACCATTATCATGGTAAATAATCCGTCTGATTTGCCAGAGCCTTCTACTATGGACCGAGTGGAGGAGCCTTTTATTCGTGCAAGCATTATCACCAAAGCAGATTTTGTGGGGAATGTAATGTCGCTTTGTATTGAAAAAAGAGGACAAATTACCAACCAAACCTACCTAACGCCAGAGCGTGTTGAGTTAACCTTCGACATGCCTTTGGCAGAGATTGTTTTCGATTTTTATGATCGACTAAAAACAGTCTCCAAAGGATATGCTTCTTTTGACTATTCACCGCTTGGCTTACGCACTTCTAAACTGGTGAAAGTAGACATTTTACTTAACGGGAATCAAGTTGATGCCCTCTCTGCGCTTATCCATGCTGATAATGCCTATACCATTGGGAAAAAAATGTGTGAGAAATTGCGCGAACTCATCCCACGTCAACAATTTGATATTCCTATTCAAGCAGCCATAGGGGCAAAAATTATTTCCAGAGAGACCATTAAGGCGCTGCGTAAAGATGTAACCGCCAAATGTTATGGAGGAGATATCTCCCGTAAACGAAAGCTTCTTGAAAAGCAGAAAAAAGGGAAGAAAAAAATGCGTCAGGTGGGGAATGTAGAAATCCCTCAACAAGCCTTCATGGCTGTTCTTAAATTGAACGATTAATGCTCACCATTCGCGAGGCAGTTTCAACCCAAGACCTTCAAAATATTCTTATCCTTCAACGGGAAAACATGCGCGGTGTTTTAAGTCCTAGTGAAATCTTAGAAGAGGGGTTTATTACAGTACATCACAGCCTTGAACAACTGGAGGCAATGCAAGCCCTTGTTCCACAGATTTTAGCTGTAGACGGTTCTACACTGGCGGGGTATGCATTGGTGATGCCCCGTGCATTGAAAAACAGTATTCCCGTTTTAGTCCCCATGTTCGAGTTGCTCGACACCTTGTCTTATGAAGGAAAAGCTGTAAGTGCTTTGCGCTATTATGTTATGGGTCAAATTTGTGTGGGGAGAGACTATCGTGGTCAAGGTGTTTTTCGTCAACTCTACCAAGCACACCGAGAGCGACTTTCAAAAGATTTTGACTATTGCATTACAGAAGTTTCTTCTGCTAATTTACGCTCTATGCGCGCCCACCTAAAAATAGGATTTCAATTACTACACACCTTTACAGATGAATTAGACGAGTGGAACATCGTCTTGTGGGATTGGACAAAATAGAACGAAAATTCCTACCTTAGTAAGAAACCTCATCAAGCGCTATGGAATTGCTATTGCTCGTGCTAATTGCCCTTTTGGCTATTGCCAATCTTCTCTTATTATTCCGACAAAAAAACACCTCTGAAGGAAAAGAAACCCAAGCTGCTTTAATCAAATTTGAACAACTTTTAACCCAACTTGAAAAGCAAGTGAAAGATGACTTTCAGCGAAACCGAGACGAAAATCAAAGCTCATTTAAACGCCAACGAGAAGAGCTTACGCAAGCGCTTAACCAATTTGGAGAACGTTACGATCAAAACTCAAAACGACTAAATGATCTTTTGAAAGAACGCTTTGTCCTCTTGAATGAAAAACAAACACAGCTTAACCTAGAAGCAGAAAAACGCATTAAAGAGGTTCGCGATGTGGTTGAAAAACAGTTGAAAGAACTTAGAGAGGACAACAGCACACAATTGGCTGAGGTGAACAAAACAGTAAATGAAAAACTACAAAAAACCTTAAACGATAGATTAAGTCAGTCGTTTGAAACAGTAGGGAAACAGCTAAAATCTGTTCAAGAAGGATTGGGCGAAATGAAAACACTGGCTACTGACGTGGGCGGCTTGAAAAAGGTTTTAAGCAACGTGAAAATGCGCGGAGGGCTGGGAGAAGTTCAACTTGCAATGTTGCTAGAAAACATCTTAGCACCAGACCAATATGAAGCCAATGTGAAAACAAAAGCTGGAAGCGATGCCGTAGTAGAATTTGCCATTAAACTTCCAGGAAAGGATGACCTTAATTCAATTGTGTGGATTCCGGTTGATGCAAAATTCCCTAAAGATGTCTATGAGCACCTGCAAAACGCCTATGAAGACGGAAACCCCGTGCTGGTAGAGCAAGCGCAAAAAGAGCTTGAAAACACCATTAAAAAAATGGCTAAGGACATTCGCGATAAATATTTAGACCCTCCAAAAACAACCGACTTTGGAATCTTGTTCCTCCCTTTTGAAGGTATTTATGCCGAAGTCGTTCGAAAAGCAGCCTTGCTTGAGACCCTCCAGCGCGACTATAAAATTATTGTGACTGGCCCTACAACATTAGCCGCCATTCTCAACAGCCTTCAAATGGGCTTCAAGACCCTTGCCATTCAGAAACGCAGCAGTGAGGTGTGGACGGTTCTTGGAGAGGTTAAAAAGGAATTCAACAATTTTGGTGGAATGATGCAAAAAGCACAAAAAAACATACAAACAGGGCTCAATCAATTGGACGATGTTATGGGTGTCCGTACCCGTGCTATAGAGCGAAAACTAAAAGATGTTAGCTCCTTAGATGATGGCAATTCAACTTCCAAAATAGAGAATAATCCGTTCAATGATAGGCTATTAGAATAATTTGCTATGAAAAAAACATGTCTCCTCTTTTTTGCACTACACACGTTTTTTGTTTTTGGTCAAAACAAAGAAACACTCGATGAGCTTGCTTCTACCTATACCAATGCATCATTCCCCTTATTAAAGGAGCTTTTGTCTATTCCTAACGACGCTTTTTATCCTGAATGGATTGAAAAAAATGTGCAGTGGTGTGAAAACCATTTTGGAAAGCGTGGGTTTACTACAGAGCGCATTAGCACACCCACGGTTCCTTTGTTGCTGGCAAGTCAGTCTTTCCCAGATGCCGAAAAAACTGTTTTGGTCTATTTACAAGTCGATGGGCAACCTGTCGACCCAAGCCGATGGACACAAAAAGACCCCTATACGCCAGTGTTAAAACAACCCTCAGCCGAAGGTGGTTGGGAAGAGATTGATTGGGCAAAAATCAAAAACTATGATGATGATTGGCGGGTTTTTGCACGCTCTGCAAGTGACGCTAAAGGTCCTGTGGCCATGTTTCTGGCAGCAATAGATGCCATGAAAGCCATTGGGAAAGCACCAAACTACAACATCAAAGTAATTTTAGACTTTGAAGAAGAATTGGGTTCTCCTCAACTCCCCCAAGCAGTTCTAGAGAATCGTGGCCGCTTAGCGGCAGATTATCTCGTGATTTTTGATGGTCCCCTGCATCGGCTTAACAAACCCACACTAACCTTTGGTGCGCGTGGTATTTTTACGGTAGAATTAACTACATACGGACCTATTGTTCCGCAACACTCTGGCCATTTTGGAAATTATGTCCCCAACCCTGCATTTAAATTAGCGAAGCTTTTGGCCTCCATGAAAGATGATGATGGGCGGGTTTTAATTCCCGGATATTATGATGGTATCGTTTTAGACAATAAAACAAAAACCCTCTTAAAGGCAACTCCGCACAACGAAGAACAACTACAAGAAATTATTCAAGTGGGGCACTTTGATCGTGTAGCGCCCAACTACCAAGAAGCGATTCAATATCCGTCGTTAAACGTGCGTGGAATGCAGTCCGGTTGGATCAATGAAAAAGTAAGGACGATTATTCCCGCATGGGCCAAAGCAGAAATTGATGTTCGTATTGTTAAAGAATCAGATCCCAAGCGTTTGTCTAAACTCATAAAAACCCATATTGAAAATCAAGGCTATGTGGTTATTGACCGTGAACCAACAAAAGAAGAACGATTGGCACATCCTAAATTAGCGACATATACCTCTGAAGTCTCCTACCAATCATTCCGCACGCCCATGGAGTCACCCATAGGGGTTTGGCTACAAAAAGCTTTAGTACGCGCTTTTGATGAGGAGCCAATTCGTATTCGCATGAGTGGTGGCTCAATCCCTATTTCTCCTTTTGTAAACACATTAAACCTTCCCGCGATAACTGTTCCAACAGTAAATCGCGATAACAACCAACACAGCCCGAATGAGAATTTGCGTTTAGGGAATTACCGCGATGGCATTAAAACTATTTTGGCTATTCTCACCGAAGAATTATGAATCAAATCACTTTTTTACTAATGGGTTTAACGGGTTCTCTCTTGTTCGGTCAAGCCACTTTTGACAATGAGGTTTATGAAGAAAATGGTCGCTCTTTACCTTATCGCATCTTACTACCAAACGATTTTCAAGCGAACAAGAAATACCCTCTTTTAGTTTTTCTGCACGGTGCAGGAGAACGGGGTGAGGACAACGAGTTGCAATTAATACATGGGAGCGCGCTCTTTCTAAATGGCGCTTTTCGCGAAAAACACCCTGCAATTGTCGTTTTCCCACAATGTCCTCAAGATGCTTATTGGGCAACTGTCCTTTCCCGAGAAGGACCACAGCGTTTTGCTTTTTCAGAAAAACCAAAAGAAAACCCGCAACTCGATCTTGTGGAAGGGATGCTACGAATGCTTCAAAAAAAATATCGTATCAATAAAAAACAACTGTACGTTGGTGGTCTATCTATGGGGGCAATGGGAACCTTTGAACTGGTTTATCGCAACCCCCGAAAATTTGCCGCTGCTTTTGCCATTTGCGGTGGGGCCAATCCTAAAATCGCCAAAAAACTTCGTCGCCCTGTTTGGCGGATTGATCACGGTGAGGCTGATGAAGTTGTACCCATTCAACTCTCTGAAAACATGGTTGCTGCCTTAAAAGAAAAAAAGGCAAAGGTTCAATTCTATCGTTACGCTGGAGTGAATCACAACAGTTGGGATAATGTGTTTGCAGATCCTGCATTTTTGCCTTGGCTATTTTCTCAATCAAAATAAAATGACACTTAAACGCACAAGCCAAGACCATAAAGGCTTTCAATCGCTGGTTAAAAAATTAGATGCTGAGCTCGCAATTCGCGATGGCGACGATCACGCCTTTTACCATCAATTTAATGGGATTGATGACCTCAACCACGTGGTGGTGTGTGTAGATAATAATGGTGCGGTTGCTTGTGGAGCGTTTAAAGCTAGAACGCAAGAACAGGTCGAAATTAAACGCATGTATGTTGCTGAAAGTCATCGGCGTAAAGGTTTAGCACAAAAAGTGCTTTTAGCGCTAGAAGCGTGGGCTGCTGAATTGGGCTACTGTGAAGCTGTCTTAGAAACAGGAAAAGCCCAAATAGAGGCCTTGTCTTTTTATCCTAAATTGGGGTATCGGGTTATTCCCAACTTCGCTCCCTATGAAGGGGTGGAAAATTCGGTTTGTTTTCAAAAACCTCTCGTCTAATTTTTATTCATTGCCTTTTTTCGCTCATTGAGCTTCCCTGCTATAATTAACAAAGGGCTTAAATTTTGTTTCAACGCGCGTTTTTGTCTTGTGAATTAAATAAATTTTAAGAAATGGTCGCTATCTTCACTTATTATACAGAGAAATGGAATTTACACCAAAAACAGGGCTAAAAGGCTTAATTGAAAACTGGCAGGGAGACGCCATTGCAGCAATTAGTGTTGCTCTAATTGCCTTGCCGCTTTCTCTAGGGATTGCGCTTGCCGCAGGTGCTCCTGCTATGGCTGGAATCTTGTCTGCTATTGTTGGTGGGGTTGTTACAACGCTTTACCGAGGAGGGCACGTTTCTGTTAATGGTCCCGCAAAGGGGGTTATTGCTGTAATCCTTTTTGGTATTACGGTCATGGACGATGGCTCTGGACAAGCGTTTAATTATGTTTTAGCGGCCATTGTTGTTTCCGGAGCAATACAAGCTGTGCTTGGGGTTTTAAAATTGGGGCGCTTGGCTGATATTTTTCATTCCTCAGTAATTCACGGGCTTTTGGCGGCCATAGGAATTATCATCTTTGCAAAGCAAATCCATGTTGCCTTAGGGACTCACTCAGAAAGTCCGAGCATTATTCAAAACCTTATCGATGCTGTTCTGTTTCTTCCAGAAGCGAATCCATTTGTTGTTGTTATTTCTTTTGTTGGTCTTCTTCTCTCGCTCTTTCACTCAAAAATAAGCTTTCGCGTTTTTCAATTCTTCCCGGCGCCCATTTGGGTAATCGCCCTTTCCATTCCCTTTGTGTATCTGTTCAATTTCTTTGAGCCACACACACTAGAATTCTTTGGAAACGCTTACAGTGTAGGGCCTCATCTTTTGCTTGATATTCCTGACAACTTTGCGGATTCAATTATGCATCCCAACTTTGCAAAAATCAATACTGTAGAGTTTTGGACAACTGTTATTTCAATCTTGATTATTACGAGCATTGAATCACTAGCCATAGCCAAAGCAGTAGATAAAATTGATCCCTACAAACGAAAAACAGACCTAAATAAAGACTTAACCGGAATTGGACTGAGCACTATGGCCGCTGGCTTTGTTGGTGGTTTACCCATTATTGCTGTAATTATTCGCAGTACCGTTAACATTCACAACGGAGCAAAAACCAAATGGTCTAACCTATATCAAGGGTTATTCCTTTTGCTGTTGATTGTTGTTCTAAGCCCTATCATGAAACAAGTGCCACTGTGTGCTTTTGCTATTTTACTGGTCTACACGGGCTTTAAACTTGCTTCTCCTGCGGTGTTTAAACAGGTTTACAATCAAGGGCCCGAACAATTGATTTTCTTTGTCTTTACCATGGTGTTGACCCTATACACCAATTTATTAATTGGTCTGCTTGGTGGTTTACTTCTAGTTATGGCCAGTCACATGCTTTTAGCGAAAGAACCCATTGGTCAGTTTTTTAAACTCATTTATAGCGGCGGGTCTAGGGTTGAAGAAAATCCGGACGGGAGTTACGATTTAAAAATCAAAGGCATTGCTAACTTCTTAGGTATTCTTAAAGTAGATACACTTGTAAATACAATCCCTTCTGGTGTAAATGTAAACATTGATTTGTCTGAAACCCGCCTAGTGGGAATGACCTATATGGAGTATTTGGTGGATTATTTAAGGGTGCAAAAAGACAGTGGTGGGAATGTAGTCATCAAAGGCTTAGACACTCACGTTTCTTATTCTACCCACAACAGGGCGTTAAAAATTTCGTTAAACAATGCTGCGCCCAAATTGTCTCCTAGGCAGCTAAGGCTTCAAACATTGGCCAACGAAAGAGATTTCTTGTTCAACAGTCAAGTTGAGTGGGACACCAGCTACTTAAAGAAGTTTCACTTTTTTGAAATTCGACCAATAGAACGAAAATCAAACACACTAAAAGGCAGGTTTGAAGAGATCAACATGTCATGGGAAATCTCTGATGTTACCTTTAACGAGGGAGACGCATTCTCTGCCGAAACCTTCAATACTACATTGATGGTGTTGAAAATAAACAAACCCATACCCGTTTTCGCAATGGAAAAGGAAGGTCTTTTTGAAAAGATTTTTGACCGTGTAATGGCTTTCACCGGGTTTAAAGACATTGACTTTGAAATGTATCCTGACTTTTCTAAGCGTTTTCTAATAACAGGAAAAGACGAGGCCGAGATACGCTCTTTTTTCACTGATGAGCTCATTCGCTTTTTTGAAAACCGCCAGATCTATCATATCGAAAGTAATGGTGAAGCGATAATACTTTTTGATAAAATCAAACTGGCGCGCACTGATGAAACAATTGCATTAATTGATTACACCAAAGAGTTAGCCCGACTTCTCGCCTAAATTCATACACCATGAAACACTACTTACTTCTTTTTTTTAGTCTTTTTACCTTGCTCTGTTCTGCACAACAAACACTTGGTGGAGTTGAACGGTTGGACGAAGAAATTGATCTTCTTATCGCTGAGGGTGCTGTTGTAGAAATTCTAGCCGACGGGTTCAACTGGTCAGAAGGGCCTGTTTGGGTTCCAGAACTAGATGCTGTTTTGTTTACCGACGTACCTGAAAACAAGCTTTTCCGATGGGATGAAACAAATGGGTTACAGCTTTATTTATCGCCTAGCGGCTACACAGGCCGTGCGCCCAATGAAAAGAAAGCAGGAGGAAACGGTTTAATTCTAGACAAAAAAGGAAACCTGCTGATTGCACAACATGGTGACCGCAGAATTGCCCGAGTTCAAGCTCCATTAACTAAGCCCAAAGGGTTTGAAACCGTTGTTGACCGCTTTAATGGCAAACGCTTTCACTCACCCAACGACTTGGTGCTTTCTAAAAACAACTCCCTTTACTTTACAGACCCTCCTTACGGTTTAAGTGGAGACAAAGACCCCTTGCGGGAATTAGAAACAAATGGGGTGTACTGCTTAAGTCCTAACGGCACGATTCGCCTAGTTTACTCCGGTCTTAATCGTCCTAACGGATTGGCTTTTTCTCCTGATGAAAAAACACTTTATGTTGCAAACTCAGACCCCAAACGCAATTTATGGATGGCTTTTGATGTTGTAAGCGACGGGAGCTTAACCAATGAACGTGTGTTCTTTGATGCAACTTCTTTCTCCCGCGCGGGCTTGGCTGATGGTATGAAGGTACACTCTAAAGGATATGTCTTTGCAACAGGCCCAGGAGGGGTGTTAATTTTCTCCCCTGAGGGCAAACACCTAGGAACAATATTAACAGAAGAGCGCACTGCTAACTGTGCGTTTAACGAAGACGAATCAGCGCTCTACATGACTTCTGATCGCTACCTTACGCGTATTAAATTAAAACCGGAATGAGGCTCTACGCGATAGAAACCGGAAATTTTAAATTGGATGGAGGCGCCATGTTTGGTGTTGTTCCGAAACCCCTTTGGGAACGAACAAACCCTGCCGATGAAAATAACCGAATAGACATGGCCGCACGTTCGCTTTTAATTGAAGACGGCGAACGCCTGATTCTTGTAGATACAGGATTGGGAAACAAACAAAGCGATAAGTTCTTTAGCCACTACGCACTTTGGGGAGAACACAGTTTAGCACGCTCATTAAACAAGCTTGGTTTTCACAATGATGACATAACAGACGTTGTCTTTACCCACCTTCACTTTGACCATTGTGGCGGAGCAATTGTGCGCAACAAAAAAGGCTTTTATGAACCTGCATTTAAAAATGCTCGTTTTTGGTCACACAAAGACCACTGGCAGTGGGCCACAGCGCCAAATGTTCGTGAAAAAGCTTCGTTCTTGCCTGAAAACATTCTGCCAATTAAGGAAAGCGGGCAACTAAACCTGCTTGATGATTCAAAAACCCCACTAGGTTTTGATGTTTTATTGATGGATGGTCATACTGAAAAACAAATGCTTCCAAAAATAGAATACAAAGGGAAAACAATTGTTTTTTCCGCAGACCTCATCCCTACAGCGGGGCATTTGCCCGTGCCATATGTAATGGGGTATGATACCCGTCCTCTGTTGAGTCTTAAAGAAAAAGAAAGCTTTTTAGCGGAAGCTGTAGAGAAAGATTATTTTCTCTTTTTAGAGCACGATGCCCATAACGAGATGATCTCACTAAAACGCACTGAAAAAGGTGTGCGCCTAGCGGAAAGCTTTACCCTAGATTCTTATTTCCATTAAACGGGAAGTTTCTATCTTTAGCCAACAAAAACCACGACATGAGACCTATACTTATCCTTCTAAGCTTTCTATTCAGCGCCTCTATTTCTGCACAATATTGGCAACAAGCGGTAGACTATACCATTGAGGTAGAAATGGATCACGAAACCGCACAATACAACGGAACTCAAACTGTTGTCTACACAAACAACTCGCCAGAGACATTAAAAAAAGTGTTTTTTCACCTCTACTACAATGCGTTCCAGCCGGGAAGTGAAATGGCTGTTCGCTTAAAAAGCGCTGCAGATAAAAACCGACGGTTTAAAGTTGATTTAGACAGTCTAAAACCTGAACAGCAAGGATACTTAAGGGTCAAAAATTTAACCCAAGACGGTGTTGTGTTGTCGCCCGAAGAAAGTGAAACAATACTAGAGGTTCCCTTAGCAAAACCTTTGGCGTCTGGTGAAAGCACTACGTTTAGCCTAAATTTTGAGGGTCAAGTTCCTGATGTTATTCGGCGTGCAGGAAAAAACTCTGCAGAGGGAATTGCTTTTTCTATGGCACAATGGTACCCAAAAATGGCCGAATATGATTATGAAGGTTGGAATGCTGACCCTTACACTGGGCGTGAGTTTCATGGTGTTTGGGGAGATTTTGATGTTAAAATTACCTTAGACAAGTCGTTTACTGTAGCGGCTAGTGGTTACTTGCAAAACGCGGAAGATATTGGTCGTGGATACAGCGATCGCAAAAAACCGAAAACCAAAAAAGGGAAGATTACGTGGCACTATGTTGCCCCAAACGTACACGATTTTACTTGGGCGGCAGATCCTGAGTATATTCACGA
>WTJU01000043.1:0-8213 GCA_011526285.1 Candidatus Arcticimaribacter sp. | reverse complement strand
TTGCCCCAAACGTACACGATTTTACTTGGGCGGCAGATCCTGAGTATATTCACGACACCTACCCTGGGCCTAACGATGTTACCCTTCACTTTTTTTACAAAAACAATCCCGACATTATTGAAAATTGGAAAAAACTCCAGCCCATAACAGCAAAACTTATGGAGTACTTCAATGAAAAAGTTGGGCCTTATCCTTACAAACAATACTCTGTTGTTCACGGAGGGGATGGAGGAATGGAATATGCTATGCTTACCCTTATTACCGGGAACCGAAAGTTTGGTTCATTGGTTGGGGTAACAGCACATGAATTAGCACATTCGTGGTTTCAGCATGTACTTGCTACTAATGAAACCAAACACGAATGGATGGACGAAGGCTTTACTTCATTTATTTCTACACTAGCCGAAAATGAAATCTTAGAAGAAAATCAAGAATTCCCGCTCAGCGGATCGTATCGCGGGTATCTACGTTTAGCTACCTCAGGAATTGAAATGCCACAGGCAACAAATGCAAACCGATACAATCACAATGCGGCTTATGAAAGCACCGCTTATAGCAAAGGAGCTGTTTTCCTTGGACAATTGGGCTACATTATCGGGCAAGACAAATTGTTTGAAACCCTTCAAACTTATTATGACGAGTGGAAGTTCAAACACCCAAGACCAAACGATTTGCGGGTAATTGCTGAACGAGTTTCAGGAATTCAATTGCAATGGTATCTAACCGATTGGACGCAAACCACCAATCGAATAGATTATAGCCTTGCTGCTGTTGATGCGAAAGGAGAAGGTACCGAGATTCGACTGGAACGAAAAGAACTCATGCCCATGCCACTAGAAATTTTAGTGCAGTTAAAAGATGGTGGGGTTGAACTTCATTACATTCCTATTTCTTTAATGCGCGGCGAGAAAGAAAACCCATATTCTATGGAATGGACACAGCATCCTGATTGGGCTTGGGCGAGTACAACTTACTCCCTTTTGTTAGACCACAAAAAAGAGGCTATTGAAGCCATTGTGATAGATCCCAGCAACTTAATGGCTGATATCGACAAGAGTAATAACTATTATGTTGACCAACAAGAATGAGGTAAGTCTTCGGCGCCTTAAAGGCAAAAAACGCATAGAACATTTGTTTCGTGTTGGTGCTGTGCTGCACAGCAAGCATCTGCTTTTGCGTTATCTTTATTTTGATCAAGGCGACTCTTTTCAGTTGGGCGTTTCGGTAGCCAAACGCAGCTTCAATCGTGCGCACGACCGCAATCGTATTAAACGTCAAATGCGGGAGGCCCTGTGGGCAAATAAAAATTTATTGACTAGTTCTGGTTTAGGAATGTTTGTGTTCAAAGGGCGTGTGCAAGTAAAAACAGAAGTGCTCATTTCTGAGTGCGAAGAGCTGTTTAAGCGTCTCAGTAAAAACAACACCACAGGAGATAATGCGTGACCTTGAATTTTTTGATTATACACTAGCAATACTTTCGGCTAATCTTGGGCGGTATATCGTCATTTGCGGAAGTTTCTTTCTGGTGTTTTATGTTTTTTTTCGGTCGCGTTGGTCTGCAGAAAAAATTCAATCTGCCTATCCTAAAAACAACGATTATTTAAGGGAGTTTACATATTCAATTTTAACCTTACTGATTTTTGTAGGGGTTGCCTTGCTTGTATTTTACTCTCCTTTGCGAGAATATAATATGCGCTATAGCTCAATAGATCAGTATGGCTGGGGGTATTGGTGGTTTAGTGTTGTTGCGATGATTTTACTGCACGATACTTATTTTTATTGGACACACCGCGCGATGCATCATCCAAAAGTCTATCGTTATGTTCATTTGGTTCACCACCTTTCACGTAATCCGTCCCCTTGGGCGGCTTTTGCTTTTCACCCCCTAGAGGCTATTGTTGAAGCAGGCATTGTGATTTTTATCGCTTTTTTATTTCCTTTCCACATTACTGCTTTGTTGACTTTTTTAATTTTTATGACCGTTTACAATGCCTATGGACATTTAGGCTTTGAACTTTACCCAAAGGGGTTTCAGGCTACTTGGGTGGGTAAGTGGATAAACACATCTGTAGCACATAACCAACACCACGAAAAATTTAACGGGAATTACGGCTTGTATTTTTTGTTTTGGGATCGGTGGATGGGAACACTTAGAACAGACTATGACAAGCAGTTTACTGTTGTCGATCAGAAAAAAGGAGGGCGTTTTAGTTAATCCCTCAACACCATTCCTATATGAGGAATATCATCTTCAAGATAGGCTTCGCTTGTTGCTATAAAACCATGTGTTTTGTAAAATTCCTCTAGATGTGCTTGGGCCGAAATTTTTATTGGTATAGAAGAAAAAGTGGTTTTGCAAAGTTGTATTGCTTGCTTAACCAACACGTGCCCATAGCCTTTGTTGCGGTGGTTGGGTGCAGTAACAATCCTGCCAATAGAAGCATAATCGGTATAAGTTGTGCCTTTGGGTAAAACACGCGCATACGCCACAAGGGTAGTATTTTCATATCCCAAGAGGTGATAGGCGTGTTCGTCTTTTCCATCAACATCTTGGTAAGGGCAATTTTGCTCAACAACAAAAACCTCAGCGCGGAGCGCCAAAATTATATACAGCTCCTGCAGTGTTAACGCACCAAAAGTTTTTGATTGGAATGAAAGCATTACATGCAGGGCATTTTGTCTATTCTTCCTTGGTGGCGCCCACCTTCAAAAGCGGTAGTAATATATGTATCAACCATTGCAATGGCTTGTGGAATTGAAATAAAGCGTGCAGGTAGGCTCAAAACATTTGCGTTGTTGTGTTCTCTTGCCAAGGCAACGATTTCTTTATTCCAACACAAAGCAGCACGAACTTTTTGATGTTTGTTGGCGGTCATAGCTGCACCGTTTCCACTTCCACAAATAATAATTCCTAAGTCTACTTTTGCCTCAGAAACGTCTTGTGCGACAGGGTGAATAAAGTCTGGATAGTCTACACTTGTAGGTGTGTCTGTACCGTGATTAAACACATGGTGTCCCTCTGCTTTTAAATGAGCTATAATTGCTTCTTTATATTCTACGCCTGCGTGGTCGTTACCAATAGAAAACTTCATGATGATAATTTTTTGTAAAGGTAGGCAAAGGGAATAAGTAGGTGAATAAGTCGCTCTACAGATTGGAGAAAATGTTGATAAGTTCTAATAAAGCCAATGCGCTTTTTCGTTTTGTTTTCTACCTAAAAATTTGACTTTGGATTCCAAAAATAGTTGTGGAGAATAGTTAACGAATTATTGACTTTTTAAGGACTGGTTATTCACTAGCAGAAGTAGATTTAACAAGTAAAGTTTTCCGATATAACAGAAGTTAACAAACGTGAATAAGTTCTTTAATAAATTGAAAAGTAATGTTTTACTTTTTTAATAAGTAGGTATAAAACGTTGGTAACTTCTCTATTTGTTAAAATCAAAATATTGAATGGAAAAGTAATACCGCTATTCACAAACAATTATAATCATCATCTTTTTTTAAATTTTAAAAAGAAAAGTTATTTAGTAGTTAATAGTTGTGAATAAAACCTAAGTAGGATTGTTTTTAAAGAAGTAGCTTTGTAAACGCTATGGGAAGAAAGAAAAACAAGTACCGCCATATTGAAAAGAAGATGCTCTCTTTTTTTCGGGAAAACCCCGGGAAGGAGTACAATTATAAACAGATTGCCGCTGTACTTGAATTACGCGACACCCGTGGACGTAATGAGCTTATCAAATTTTTAAATCTCAATGTAGCCAGCCAACAGCTAAAGAGTCCATCACGGGGAAAATACACCCTTGCAGCGAATAAAAAACAATACTATCAAGGTCGTCTAGAAGTTACTTCTTCTGGTCGTGGGTTTGTTATTTGTGATGATTTAGACAATGATATTCGTATTCCAAAAAGCGGATTGAATACTGCTTTTGATGGTGATTTGGTTGAAGTTTATTGTTACAAAAGGAAGAAGAAAGGTGTTTTAGAGGGTGAAATAGCGACCATTTTAGAACGAAAGAAAACAGAGTTTGTTGGAATACTTCAAGTTGAGAAAAATTACGCTTTTGTTTTGATGCGTAACTCAAAAATGTACACCGATTTTTTTATTGATAAAAAACAGTTAACAGCTGCTTACAATGATGGAGATAAAGTTCTCGTACGTTTTGATGAATGGCCAAAACGTGCAGAATCTCCTTTTGGAACTTTAATTAAAAATTTTGGTCCTCCAGGTGAAACGTCTACAGAGATGCATGCGATACTTTCTGACTATGGTTTACCCTATCAGTTTCCTGAAACTGTTGAACGCGCAGCTGCTCAAATTGATCAACGCATAACACCAGAAGAAATAATAAAACGTCGTGACTTTCGTGATGTATTAACTTTTACCATCGATCCGAAAACAGCCAAAGATTTTGATGATGCGCTCTCCTTCAAAGTACTTGAAGATGACTTGTTTGAGGTAGGGATTCATATTGCAGATGTATCACACTATGTTCAACCCGGAGGTGTTTTAGATGAGGAAGCATTGTCGCGCGCAACCTCGGTTTATCTTGTAGATCGTGTTGTTCCCATGCTACCAGAAGTACTGTCAAACGGCGTTTGCTCCCTACGTCCGCATGAAGAAAAATACACCTTCTCTGCTGTGTTTGATATTACACGAAAGGGAAGAATTAAAAAAGAATGGTTCGGAAAAACAGTAATTTATTCTGATCATCGTTTTGCCTATGAAGAAGCGCAAGATATTATTGAAACAAAAACAGCCATTGTCTCAGAAAAAAATGCTTTAAGTGGAGAAAGTTATTCGGTAGATAATGCAACGTTTAATGCCCTACTTACGCTTGATGAAATTGCTAAAAACTTAAGGCAAGATCGAATGAAAAAAGGAGCTATTTCTTTTGATCGTGTTGAAGTCAATTTTAATCTAAAAGAAGACAATACACCAGAAAGTGTCTACTTCAAAACATCTAAAGACGCCAATAAATTGATAGAAGAGTTTATGCTTCTTGCCAATAAACAAGTGGCACGCTTTGCAGGAAAAAGAGAACAACCTCTACCCATGGTATATCGCGTTCACGATGAACCCGACCCTGATAAGTTGACCAACTTACAAAGTGTTGTTGCTGGCTTTGGCTATAAATTCAATTTAAAAACAAAGAATATCAATCAATCCATTAATCAGCTTTTGGCAGATTCTCATGGCAAACAAGAACAGAATATGATTGATACGTTAACGATACGCTGCATGAGTAAGGCAGAATATACAACCAACAATATTGGTCATTATGGGTTAGCGTTTGATTATTATACTCATTTTACTTCTCCAATTCGTCGTTATCCTGATGTAATGGTTCATCGTCTTCTACAACAGCATCTAGAAAAAACAAAAGTAAAATCGGTAGAACTATTAGAAGAAGCCTCCATTTATTCATCACAACAAGAACAACTCGCCACCAAAGCAGAACGAGACTCCATTAAGTTTATGCAAATTAAATTTATGGAACACCACATTGGTCATCAATTTGAAGGTGTAATTTCTGGTGTTACTGAAAGAGGTATCTATGTGGAAATTATAGAAAATAAATGTGAGGGAATGGTGCGAATAAAAGACCTTCCTGGTGATTATTTTTTCTATGATGATAGGCGGCATTGCTTGGTTGGAGAACGTACCAATATTATTTATCAGCTGGGTGACTTAATACAGATTAAAGTAGAAAAAGCCGATTTGATAAAACGTCATCTAGATTTTAGCATTGTTCAAGCGGAGAATTAACAGTACTTTTAAAAGAAATTCACACCAAATGAAAAAAATAGCTTTATACCTGCTTTTGATTTCTTCTTTTACCCTTTCAGCACAAAGCGGTAAAGAAGTTAAAGTTTCACCTTTTTTAGGAGTAAATGTTTATTCTGGCATTCATGTAAAATTGATTCCTTCAGATGAAAATAAAATGATTATTTCAGGTGAAAATGTAGAGACCGTTGTTTTCACCCTAAAAAAAGATGTTTTAAAAATACGTCACAGCATAGATCAATTACTCAACCCTAGTAATACCTACATTGAATTGTATTTTACAGAAGCATTAGATGCCATACACACCTATCAAGGGAGCACAGTAGAGTCTAAAGCAGAAATCAAAACCACCAGTCTTCAAATTAAAGCACACGAAGGTTCAAAACAAACGTTGAACATTAGTGCAGAGAAAATAGATTCACGTGTTAACTCTGGCGCAACACTTACCATTGAAGGTAAAACCACTTCTCACGCTTTATCAATACTAGCGGGTGGAATTTGCGAAGCAGAAAATTTAATCACTGAACAAAGCACCATTAATGTAACTGCAGGTGGTGTGGCATACATTCATGCAACCGAACTACTTGAAGCAGCAGTAAGCGTTGGTGGTACAGTGCGTATTTATGGTAAACCAACCAAGCTTGTAAAGAAAAAAGTTATTGGTGGAACCATTATAGAAATGGACTAAAAAAACCCTCAAAAAGAGGGTTTAGAGGCACCAAGCGGATTCGAACCGCTGTACAAGCTTTTGCAGAGCTCTGCCTAGCCACTCGGCCATGGTGCCATGCTGCAAAAATACACTTTTCTAGCGGATTATTTACTTCTTATTCTTTTTCGTTCTACACTCACATATCCAACATCTCCACCAATAGGGGGGTTGATTTTAGCGACCTCTACCGTAACTTCTTCTACAGTACTATGTTCTACCATTATACGCTCAATAATTCGCTCTACAACCACTTCTAATAGCTTAGACCGTTGCTTCATTTCACTTTTCACTATAGCATGGATATCAACATAATCTACAGTATCTTTCAAGTCATCCGTTTGCGCAGATAAAGACAGATCTGTTTTCAGTTCAACTTGAACAACATAATCACTTCCAATTTTACCCTCTTCCTCCATGCAACCATGGTTGGTATGGACCCTTATGTCGCGAACACGAATTATTCCCATTTTATTTTTTTGCGTAAAGATATAAAGTGAAACGAAAAGTGTATTGCGCTTATCCCTTTTAATATCTTTGCAAAAAACGAACGTATGGCCGAAGAGAAAACATCCCTTCATTTTATCGAACAGATGATAGAAGATGATTTATTAAATGGATTTTCATCTGCGCAAATTAGATTTAGATTTCCCCCTGAACCTAATGGATTTCTTCATGTAGGTCACCTAAAAGCAATTGCCTTAAATTTTAACCTAGGGCAACGTTATAACGCACCTGTTAACCTTCGTTTTGATGATACCAATCCTGTTAAAGAAAGCCAAGAATTTGTTGATGCCATCAAAGAAAACATTACATGGCTTGGCTATGAATGGGATCAAGAATGCTATGCATCAGACTACTTTGAGCAGCTTTACCAGTGGGCACTGTTCTTAATTAAAAACGGAAAAGCCTATGTTGACTCACAAGATTCTGCAGCCATAGCAGAGCAAAAAGGGACACCAACACAAGCAGGTTCTAACAGCCCTTATAGAGACAGAAGCATTGAAGAGAACCTCACCCTATTTCAAGAAATGAAAGAAGGTAAACACCCAGAAGGTGCACATGTCTTACGCGCTAAAATAGATATGTCTGCCCCCAACATGCTACTTCGCGATCCAGTGATGTACCGCATTCTTTTTAAACATCACCAGCGTACAGGAGATTCATGGTGCATTTACCCCATGTATGATTGGACACATGGTGAATCAGATTATATCGAAGGTGTTTCCCATAGTTTGTGCACCCTAGAATTTAAACCCCACCGCGATCTTTATGATTGGTTCCTAGATCAATTACCAGCATCTCAAAACTTAAGACCTTATCAAACAGAATTTGCACGCCTCAACCTATCTTACACCGTTACCAGTAAACGAAAACTATCACAATTAATTGATAATCAACACGTAATAGATTGGGATGACCCAAGGATGCCCACTATTTCTGGTATGCGTAGACGAGGGTATCCTCCACAAGCATTGAAAAACTTTGTTAATACAGCAGGAATCTCAAAAAGAGAAAATGTTATTGACGCTTCTCTGCTTGAGTTCTGTGTTAGAGAAGAATTGAACAAAACAGCCCCACGTGTACTCGCAGTTGTTAATCCTGTTAAACTCATCATCACGAATTACCCTGATGGTCAAGAAGAAACACTAGAAGCAATTAACAACCCAGAAGACGAATCGCAAGGCACAAGAACAATCCCTTTTTCTAAAGAACTTT
>WTJU01000085.1 GCA_011526285.1 Candidatus Arcticimaribacter sp. | reverse complement strand
GTCATTATACTTTTTAGCTTTTTTGGGCAAATACCTATGTTTTTTTTCTTGCCAGAACAGTTGCCTGTTAGTGATAATCAAATGGATTTATTCGCTCATTTGGATTCAAACCTTACACTCTTTCTTTTCCTGTTTCCCTCCGTAGTTGCCTTTTTTGGCTTTTGCTTTGTCGTGAAGGTAATGCACCGCCAAAGTCTAACATCTGTGACCACCCGCAGAAACAAGATTGACCTACAACGAATCCTTTTCGGTTTTCTGTTTTGGGGAATAATTTCACTCCTTATTTTTGGTCTAGACCTCATTATATCACCAGAAGACTATTCATGGAATTTCAAACCCGTTCCATTCCTTATTATGTTTCTTATTGCCTGTTGTTTCATTCCTTTTCAGTCTGCGCTAGAAGAATGGATTTTTCGGGGCTATTTAATGCAGGGATTCGCAGGATTAACCAAAAGTCGTTTCCTCTCCCTAGCGCTAACCTCAATCATTTTTGGTTCATTGCATGCCTTTAATCCAGAAGTAGAAAAACTAGGGTATGGTTTAATGGCCTACTATATTGGAACAGGCTTTTTCTTTGGTATTATGAGTTTAATGGATGAAGGGATTGAATTAGCCATAGGATTCCATGTGGCCAATAATTTGATTACAGCAATCTTAGTTACGGCAGACTGGACTGCTTTTCAAACCGAGTCACTCTACAAAGACATTTCAACCCCTGTCTTAGAACAAGAACTAATCCTTTTTCTACTGATTATTTATCCTTTGACACTATTTTATCTAGGGAAAAAGTTTCAATGGAAAGATTGGCAAACTAAACTAACAGGACCTATCAATGGATAACCAGCCCACCTATAAAAACATTCATAACCGTTTTAAATTGAACGGGAACCATTACCGCTTTAAAGATCTTTTTGAAGTAGCCTATTCCTTCATAAAAGAAGGAGAAGCGCACGAACGTGCCATTGGTGATTTTCTTATGGATTGGATTCGACCCAACCCAACCATAACATTAAAAACCTCAGGCTCAACCGGAACGCCAAAAATGATTACCTACGAAAAACAAGCCATGGTTAACTCGGCTCTTGCCACAGGAAACCATTTTGGGGTTGAAATTGGTGATCGAGCACTTCATTGCTTGAATGCAGATTTCATCGCGGGAAAAATGATGCTCGTGCGTGCCATGATTTTAGGTCTAGAGTTAGACCTAATTCCACCTCAGGGCAATGTTTTGGCCCATAATAGCATCAACTATGATTTTGCTGCCATGGTTCCCCTACAAGTAGAGCAATCATTCAAAGAACTCAATCGAGTAAAGACACTTCTTATTGGTGGTGCGCCAAGTTCTACCCAGTTGAAAGAACGGTTAAAAGAAAAAACGACCCGCTGTTTTGAAACCTATGGCATGACAGAAACCTTAACACATATCGCATCAAGACAAATCAATGGGGTGTCCAATGCGTTTTTGTCTTTACCAGAGGTAAAGCTCGCAACAGATGACCGCGGGTGTTTAACCATTAAAGTTCCGTATTTATTTGACGATTTAATCATTACCAACGACTTGGTAGAACTACAAAACGATCAGTCATTTATTCTAAAAGGGAGAATTGATAATGTCATAAATTCTGGAGGTTTTAAGCTTTTACCAGAAGAAATAGAACAGAAACTAAGTCGGTTTATTGCACTCCCTTTCTTTGTAGCTGGGGTAGAAGATCAAAACTTAGGACAACGCTTAGTGCTTATTGTAGAGGGTAACCTCCCCGATAATCTTTTAGAAAGTAGTGCGGTGAAAGAACTGTTGGGAAAATATGAAATTCCTAAAAATGTTTATGCTGTTCCTGCATTTGCTAGAACACCCAACGGGAAAATACAACGCAAACAAACCCTAGCGTTGTTAGACTTGTAATACTCCCATATTAAAACGTTCTGTGATGGGGGCATTATTGGCCGCTTCAATCCCCATACTAATCCATTTTCTAGTGTCTAGCGGATTAATGATGGCGTCTGTCCATAATCGGGCAGCACCATATTCGGGTTTTGTTTGCTCATCATAGCGACCTTTAATTTGATCAAAGAGCGCTGCTTGTTCCTTTTCAGAAATTTCAACCCCTTTCTTTTTAAGTGCACTCGATTCAATTTGCATTAAAACTTTAGCCGCTTGTGCACCGCCCATGACAGCCATTTCAGCAGAAGGCCATGCAACAATTAAACGCGGGTCAAACGCCTTTCCACACATGGCATAATTCCCTGCCCCATATGAATTCCCCAGTATAACAGTAAACTTTGGAACAACAGAGTTGGCCATGGCATTCACCATTTTAGCACCATCTTTAATAATACCCGCATGTTCTGCTTGACTCCCTACCATAAATCCTGTAACGTCTTGTAGAAACACAAGTGGAATTTTTTTTTGATTGCAATTTGCAATAAATCGTGTGGCTTTGTCGGCTGCATCACCGTAGATAACTCCGCCCAGCTGCATTTCTCCTTTTTTAGACTTCATCACCTTCCGCTGGTTGGCGACAATACCTACTGCCCATCCATCAATTCGCGCATAAGCTGTTATAATTGTTTTTCCATATCCTTTCTTGTATTCATCATAGTCTCCATTATCGACCAATTGTTCAATAATAGGATAGGTGTCATAGGGAGTGTTGCGTGCAGCGGGAAGTAAGCCAAATAACTTTTCACCATTATCTTTTGGTGGGAGAGACGCTTTGCGATTAAAACCAGCATCCTCAGCTTTCCCAAGCTTATCAATTAAACTTCTAATTTTTTTCAGTGCAGCGCTATCATCGGGCATTTTATAGTCAGTTACCCCACTAATTTCACTGTGTGTGGTTGCCCCACCTAACGTTTCATTATCAATGTCTTCTCCAATTGCAGCTTTAACCAAATAACTTCCAGCCAAGAAAATACTTCCTGTTTTGTCTACAATCAAAGATTCATCAGACATGATGGGCAAATACGCTCCACCCGCCACACAGCTTCCCATAACAGCAGCAATCTGGGTTATTCCCATACTGCTCATTTTAGCGTTATTACGGAAAATACGTCCAAAATGTTCTTTGTCAGGAAAAATTTCATCTTGCATGGGAAGAAAGACCCCAGCAGAATCAACCAAGTAGATAATTGGAAGTCGATTTTCCATAGCAATTTCTTGTGCCCTTAAGTTTTTCTTACCCGCCATTGGAAACCACGCACCAGCCTTTACAGAAGCATCGTTTGCAACAATAACACACAATCGCCCTTGAACATAGCCCAAGACAACCACAACACCTGCGGCAGGAGCTCCATTATATTCATCATACATCTCATGGGCTGCAAAGCCCCCAATTTCAATGCATTCGCGCTTTGGGTCTATTAGGGCATGAATGCGCTCTCGGGCAGTCATTTTACCTTGGTCACGAAGTTTTTGCAATTGCTTTTTACCGCCCCCAAGCTTTATTTTAGCGAGTTTTTGTTCTACTGCAGACCAGAGTAGTTTATTGTGATCTTCATTTTTATTGAAGTTCAAGTCCATAGAAATCTTTTCATAAAAGTAATAAAGTTATGGCAGTAGACCTGCAATTATAGTTTAGAAAGTAGCTAGGTGGCTTAAAAATAAAAGTGCGATATTTGTGTTCGGAAGAAATCAAACTATGAGTTTAAACAAAAACAAAATTTTTAGAATAGCAGCATTTGTGTTGGCGCTATTGGGTACAGCCTTGATTTTGGTTGGCGCCCTAAAATTCAAAGACTACGCGCTTGGATTTTATATTGGCGGAGCTGGATTTTATGCTGTTGCATGGGCGTTTAACGCCCTAAAAGGAAGAATATAAGTATGTCAGACGATAAGAAAGTCATTTTTTCAATGTCGGGAGTGAGCAAGACCTATCCAAGTGCTCAACAACCCGTTCTCAAAAACATTTATCTCAGTTTTTTTTACGGTGCAAAAATTGGAATTCTCGGGCTTAATGGTTCTGGGAAATCTACCTTGTTAAAAATAATTGCAGGTCTTGATAAGAATTTTCAAGGTGATGTGGTTTTTTCACAAGACTACAGCGTGGGATATTTAGCTCAAGAACCTGAGATGGACGATGAAAAAACAGTGCTTGAAGTTGTTAAAGAAGGTGTAGCCGCTACGGTTGCTATTCTTGAGGAGTACAACAGTATTAATGATCAATTTGGCATGCCAGAGGTGTATGAAAATGCCGATAAGATGCAGCAATTAATGGACAGACAAGCCCAATTGCAAGATGAAATTGACGCTGTTAATGCTTGGGAATTAGACACTCAGTTAGAAATCGCAATGGATGCCTTGCGCACGCCACCAAGCGATCAGAAAATTGGCGTTTTGTCTGGAGGGGAAAGAAGGCGTGTAGCCCTTTGTCGTTTGTTATTGCAAAAACCAGACGTCTTATTGTTAGACGAACCTACCAACCACTTAGATGCTGAATCAGTTCATTGGTTAGAACACCATTTAGCACAGTACAAAGGAACTGTAATTGCGGTAACGCACGACCGCTACTTCCTTGATAATGTTGCAGGATGGATTCTTGAATTAGATCGAGGTGAAGGAATTCCTTGGAAAGGAAACTATTCCTCTTGGTTAGATCAGAAATCAAAACGTTTAGCCCAAGAGCAAAAGCAAGCATCAAAGCGTCAAAAAACACTAGAACGCGAGCTCGAGTGGGTTCGTATGGCGCCAAAAGGACGCCAAACAAAACAAAAGGCACGTTTGTCTAACTACGACAAGTTAATGAGCCAAGATCAGGCACAAGTGCAAGAAAAGCTGGAA
This sequence comes from Candidatus Arcticimaribacter sp., assembly GCA_011526285.1. Taxonomy (GTDB): domain Bacteria; phylum Bacteroidota; class Bacteroidia; order Flavobacteriales; family Flavobacteriaceae; genus Arcticimaribacter. The sequence goes on along the minus strand of WTJU01000085.1, from coordinate 4,418 downwards.
ATATTTATTCCAAACGGACCGCGTTTAGGAACCAATGTAATTGAAGCGCAAGGAGTAGCCAAGGCCTTTGGTGAAAAACTTCTTTATGATGATTTAAATTTTGTCCTTCCACAAGCAGGAATTGTAGGAGTAATTGGTCCCAATGGAGCAGGTAAGTCTACCATATTCAAAATGATTATGGGGCAAGAAACACCAGATGGTGGAACTTTTGCAGTAGGGGAGACCGTAAAACTCGCCTATGTAGACCAGTCGCATGCAAATATAGACCCCGAGAAATCAATTTGGCAAAACTTTTCTGACGAGCAAGAACTAATTATGTTGGGCGGGAAACAGGTGAACTCTCGTGCTTTCTTGAGCCGCTTCAACTTTTCAGGAAACGAGCAAAACAAAAAGGTTAGCGCCCTATCTGGGGGGCAGCGCAACCGTTTGCATTTAGCCATGACCTTAAAAGAAGAAGGGAATGTTTTGCTTCTTGATGAGCCAACCAATGATCTAGATGTTAATACCCTTAGAGCACTAGAAGAAGGTCTAGAAAATTTTGCAGGCTGTGCTGTGGTCATCTCACACGACCGTTGGTTTTTAGACCGTATTTGCACCCATATTTTGGCCTTTGAAGGCGATTCACAAGTTTATTTTTATGAAGGATCTTATTCAGATTATGAAGAAAATAAAAAGAAACGCTTAGGGGGGGATGTGATTCCAAAACGCATTCAATACAAAAAACTCACCCGCGACTAAATTCATTTATCCCATGTCTTTAAACGAATTTTTAACAACGATTTACTTTGAAAATTCTGTAAAAGCCTACCTCTTTTTTGGGGTAATACTGTTGCTAGGTGTTCTCTTTAAACGTTTGATTAGTAAATATTTAGGAGGTATTCTTTTTCGTTTATTAGGAAAAAGCGCCAATGAAATTGGGAGACCAGTCTTTGATGAGCGTTTAAGAAAACCTTTAAATAGTCTCATCATATTAGGGGCGCTATATTTAGCAGCACAACAATTGCAATTTCCTGCCAGTTGGGAATTGGCAGCTGTAGAGGATTTTGGACTGCGTATGTTCTTGGCTAAAGCATTTTCGCTTTGCTATGCCTATCTCATTTTTTGGTTACTCTTACGGTTTGTAGATTTTGTTGGCGAAATAATGGTGTTACGGGCAGCAAAAACCGACAACAAAATGGATGATCAGATTGTTCCCTTTGCTGTTGAAATTGCTAAAGTTTTAGTAGTCATTTTAGGAGGACTCACCATTTTGAGTAGCGTTTTTGATGTTAATGTAGCTGCACTAGCTACAGGATTAGGAATAGGGGGGATAGCTATTGCCATGGCTTCAAAAGAAAGCTTAGAGAACCTGTTGGGTTCATTCACCATATTTTTAGATAAACCTTTCACCTATGGAGATATAGTAACCGTTAACGGTTATACCGGCGTAGTTGAAAAAGTGGGATTTCGTTCAACCCGTATTCGCACCTTTGACAAAAGTATAGTTACCGTACCCAATAAAAACATGGTCAATGCCGAGCTTGACAATTTAGGAATGCGACCCATCCGACGCGTAAAATTTAATATCGGACTGGTCTATGGAACCAAGGTAGCGCAAATCAAAAAGATAGTTGAAGAACTTGAAACCATGATCAACGCGCATCCTGATACCACCGAAGACGGTGCACGGGTTCGGTTTGAAGCCTTTGGGAATAGTTCATTAGACCTACTAGTGCTTTATTATGTCAATAGTCCAGACTGGGAATTATTAATCAATACCCGCCAAGACATCAATTATCGTATCATCGAAATTGTACAGCAACACGGAAGCGATTTTGCTTTCCCCACCACCTCAGTTCATATAGAAAAATAAATTCTGTATCTTTTCTCTTTGTTTTTAATGATGGAGAAAAGAGTATGTGTGATTGGGGCAGGCCCCTCAGGTATTTCAGCAATAAAAAATATTAAAGAGAAAGGGATAGACGTTGTCGCCTATGATTATAACCACGATGTAGGTGGGAACTGGATTTTTTCTGAAAAGGAAAGCCATTCTAGTGTTTTTGAAACCACCCACATCATCAGTTCTAAGACCTTGTCTGAATATGCTGACTTCCCTTTTCCTCCTGAGGTTGCGGATTACCCTTCACACGATGAATTGCGCAATTATTTTCAGGCTTATGCAAGGCATTTCGATTTATATCCTAACATAGAATTCAATACCCTTGTTAAATCGTGTAAGCGAATAGACAGCACAACTTGGGAAGTAACTACCGAAGCTAATGGTAGCGAAAAAACAGACTATTTTACTGATTTGGTTGTCTGCAATGGTCATCATTGGCAACCCAAATACCCTGATTATCCTGGAACATTTTCGGGTGAATTTTTACATTCCCATCAATTTAAAAAGGCAGCACCTTTTCAAAACAAAAAAGTACTGGTGATTGGCGGTGGAAATTCAGCCTGCGATGTAGCCGTAGAAACCAGCAGAATAAGTAAAAAAACCAGTATCAGTTGGAGAAGAGGATATCGAATTTTACCCAAATTCATTATGGGAAAACCGTCTGATGTTTTTGCTTCTTCTATGACATTCTTGCCTGTTTGGTTGCGAAATATTTTTGCAGGTATCATGATTCGATTTGCTACTGGTTCTAACAAAATGTATGGTTTGCAAGAGGTGAAGCACAAGTTTGGGGAAACACATCCAACGGTTAATAGTGAGTTATTATATAAAATACGTCATGGAAAGGTGCACCCTAAAGTAGATATAGAACGTTTTGAAGGGAAAAAGGTTTATTTTAAAGACGGTTCAAAAGAAGAATTTGATGCAGTGATTGCTTGCACCGGTTTTGTCTTGGCGCATCCTTTTTTTGAAAAGAATTTAATTGATTACAGCGACGGACCTGTACCGCTCTATCTAAAAATGTTTCATGCTACAATTCAGAACCTTTATTTTATTGGGATGTTCCAACCGCTAGGTTGCATTTGGCCAGGGGCAGAACAACAAAGTAAACTGGCTGCGCTGGCGTTGAGTGGTGCATGGCAGCGACCAAAAAACATCCATGCCTTGTGTGAGCGCGAAGTAACACATCCGCACATGAAGCAAATAAATACCAGCCGTCATACCATCACGGTAGATTTCCACAAATTTGTTCGAGAAATAAAGGCTGAAATGAAAAACGCACAACCCGTAAAAACAGCTGTTCCATGCTAAAAAATCAAAAAACACGACTCATAATTTATGGCCTTCTCGGGGTGCTATTGCTTGGAAAATATTTGGTCTCTCCAGATAAAACTGCTGAAGAACTCTATCCAAAATATGCGGCTTCTCCCTCTAAGTTTATGGAGCTGGACGGACGTAAAATTCATTACCGAGACGAAGGTGAAGGGGAGGTAATTGTTCTTATTCACGGAACAGGAGCATCACTGCATACTTGGCAAGCTTGGGCAGAAAAACTGCGTGAAAACTATCGGGTTATACGCCTAGATTTACCGGCCTACGGATTAACAGGAGCCGATCCTCAAAAACGCTACACTTCTAAAGATTATGTCGATTTAATTGATTCATTTCTCACGCAATTAAATGTAAAGAAGTTCCATATTGGTGGAAACTCCCTCGGTGGTCTAGTTGCATGGCTCTATACTACCTATCACCAAGAAAAGGTCGAAAAGCTTTTGTTACTAGATCCTAGTGGATTCCCTTTTGATACTACCCCTATGGTGATTAAACTAGCCAAAACGCCAGTATTAAATTTATTTATACGCTACTTTACACCAAAAGCGTTCATCGAGAAAAATCTTAAAGAAGTGTATTATGATGAGGAGCGAATTTCACAAGAAACTGTAGACCGTTACTATGATTTGACCTTGTTTGAAAACAATCGTCAAGCCTTTATTGATCGTTCTTACATTGAAAGAGAAGATTACACCAATAGAATTAAAACAATCAAAGTGCCAACATTGATTTTATGGGGAGCAGAAGATGCTTGGATTCCAGTTTCAGATGCAGCTAAATTTAAGGCAGCGCTACCTCAAGCGGTGGTTAAGATAATGCCAGCGACTGGGCACGTGCCTATGGAAGAACGCCCAGAAGAAAGTTTAGCCATTGCCCTAGACTTTTTGGATAACTAAAGTTCAATTTCCATTTTAATATTTCCTCTAGAATAAAGCCCATTGGGTTCTAATGGAACTTCAATAAAGCCATATTTGCGGTACAAATGAATGGAGTTTTCTAAGATGGTATTCGAATACAAAAGAATTTTTTGCCAATGGTGTTGTTCTGCAAAACGAATGGCGAATTGCATCATTTTATTTCCAATCCCTCTGCCACGTAGAGCAGGTTTTACAGCCATTTTACTGAATTCAAAAATACCCTCACCCTTTTTGATATAGGCAAAAGTACCAACAACCTCACCGTCTTCTTCTACCATGAAGATATACCC
>WTJU01000033.1 GCA_011526285.1 Candidatus Arcticimaribacter sp. | reverse complement strand
TGATTTTGGTTCAGAAGAGTCTAGGTTCGAGCCCTAGTGGGCCAACTGCAATAAAAAACCCCTTTCAAAGGGGTTTTTTTATTTTGGCACTTGTTTATTCCTCTAATTCAATAAGTCCGCTTATTTCTACCCGTTGACGTAGAACATCCATTTTACGTTTTAGGTAATCGAGTTGTTGTTCGTTACCTAACGTTTTTACAGCATGAACAAAATCTTTGAATAAACTGTGAATTGATTTTGGTTCTCCTTTAAATGGATCCAGTTGCACCAAAAAACTACTCATAAAATTCTTCCACGACAACGCACTTGCAGCCTCATCATTCAAAATAAGCGCAATTTCTTTATGAAAGTAGGAGGGTGTAGTGAATGTTGTAAGAAACTGAAGCTGTAAGGGAGACAGGTCTTTAATGTAGACTTCAACTTCATTTGTAACCCATTCCTCACAATCTTGCTGATCCAAAAAAATATAAAGCCCTCTTTGCGTATTACACATAAAAGGGAGGTAACCCAGTTTGTGATGAAGAAGCTCTTCTAGGGCTTTAACTTTTTTTCTATTTAAGACCAAACCATTCTTTTCGTGAATTTGTTTGGCTACATAAGCACAAATCATTTTGATAAAAAATAGAGGCCGAGGGGATTAAGCTCGGCCCAAATTGAGTTAGAGGTCAAAACGGTCTGCGTTCATTACTTTATTCCACGCTTGAATGAAATCACAGATAAATTTCTCTGCGTTATCATCTTGTGCATAGACTTCTGCAATAGCACGCAATTCAGAATTTGAACCAAACACTAGATCAGTGCGAGAAGCAGTCCTTACTTTCTCTCCTGTCTTGCGGTCACGAGCAACATAGCTATTGTAGCCCGTAGGTGCCCATGCAACTTCCATAGACAACAATAGTTTGAACCATTGGTTGTTTAGCTTTCCATCTGTCCAAACTCCATCTCCAGAATACGAAATTCCCATGGCGCGCATTCCACCAACAAGCACGGTAAGTTCGGTTGGTGTTAAGTTGAGTAATTGCGCTTTATCTAGCAGGATTTCTTCTGGGCTAACAGCAAATTCTTTTTCACAATAATTTCTAAAACCACAGGCTTTGGGTTGCAGTAGGTCGAAAGAAGCGACATCGGTTGCCGCTTGGGTAGCATCCCCACGTCCAGTAGTCGTAGGAACTTTTTGACCACTCGCCATTTCAATTCCAACAGCACCGCCAAGCACAATTACATCAGCTACACTTGTTTGGTGTTGTTCAGCAATATTTTCATATATGCTTAGTATACCTTGCAGTTCTTTAGGATGGTTTACTGCCCAGTCTTTTTGCGGGGATAAACGCAAACGCGCTCCATTGGCACCACCGCGTTTATCGGACCCTCGATAGGTGCTGGCACTTGCCCAAGCTGTTTCCACCAGCTTTGCACTACTTAACCCAGTTTTTTTGATTGCTTCGCGTACTGCTTCTTCTTTATCAGCAGTCATTTCTTTGCCCTTTGGGGTAGGGTCTTGCCAAATATATTCTACGTCTTTATAGTCTCCCGTTACGTAATTACTTTTTGGCCCCATATCGCGGTGCAATAATTTAAACCATGCTTTGGCGAAAGCTTCTCCAAACTCATCAGGATTGTTGTGAAAGTGTTCACATATTTTTCGATAGGCAGGATCAGTTTTTAAAGACATATCAGCAGTAGTCATCATTGGTAGAACCTTTTTATCGCTTCCATCAACCTCAGGCACCATATCTTCTTCAGCACAATCAATAGGGTGCCATTGCCATGCTCCCGCTGGACTTTTTTTGCACTCCCATTCATATTTAAGGAGAAGGTCTAAATACCCCATATCCCACTGCGTTGGGTTGGTGGTCCATGGTCCTTCAATTCCGCTAGTTATGGTGTCTACTCCTTTACCAGATGCGTGCCTACTAATCCAACCTAGGCCCATAGCTTCAATAGCAGTTCCTTCAGGTTCAGTACCAACAAGTGCAGCATCTCCTGCTCCATGTGCTTTTCCAAAGGTATGACCTCCTGCTGTTAGCGCTACTGTTTCTTCATCGTTCATGGCCATACGTTTAAATGTTTCGCGAACATCTTGTGCCGATAGTGCAGGATCAGGATTTCCATTTGGTCCTTCAGGGTTCACATAAATAAGACCCATCTGCACAGCAGCTAATGGATTTTCTAATGATTGACGTGTATCACCATAGC
>WTJU01000090.1 GCA_011526285.1 Candidatus Arcticimaribacter sp. | reverse complement strand
CTGATTTTGGTTCAGAAGAGTCTAGGTTCGAGCCCTAGTGGGCCAACTGCAATAATAAACCCCTTTCAAAGGGGTTTTTTTATTTTGGTACTTGCTTATTCCTCTAACTCAATAAGTCCGCTTATTTCTACCCGTTGGCGCAGAACATCCATTTTACGTTTTAGGTAATCGAGTTGTTGTTCATTACCTAACGTTTTTACAGCATGAACAAAATCTTTGAATAAACTGTGAATTGATTTTGGTTCTCCTTTAAATGGATCCAGTTGCACCAAAAAACTACTCATAAAATTCTTCCACGACAACGCACTTGCAGCCTCATCATTCAAAATAAGCGCAATTTCTTTATGAAAGTAGGAGGGTGTAGTGAATGTTGTAAGAAACTGAAGCTGTAAGGGAGACAGGTCTTTAATGTAGACTTCAACTTCATTTGTAACCCATTCCTCACAATCTTGCTGATCCAAAAAAATATAAAGCCCTCTTTGCGTATTACACATAAAAGGGAGGTAACCCAGTTTGTGATGAAGAAGCTCTTCTAGGGCTTTAACTTTTTTTCTATTTAAGACCAAACCATTCTTTTCGTGAATTTGTTTGGCTACATAAGCACAAATCATTTTGATAAAAAATAGAGGCCGAGGGGATTAAGCTCGGCCCAAATTGAGTTAGAGGTCAAAACGGTCTGCGTTCATTACTTTATTCCACGCTTGAATGAAATCACAGATAAATTTCTCTGCGTTATCATCTTGTGCATAGACTTCTGCAATAGCACGCAATTCAGAATTTGAACCAAACACTAGATCAGTGCGAGAAGCAGTCCTTACTTTCTCTCCTGTCTTGCGGTCACGAGCAACATAGCTATTGTAGCCCGTAGGTGCCCATGCAACTTCCATAGACAACAATAGTTTGAACCATTGGTTGTTTAGCTTTCCATCTGTCCAAACTCCATCTCCAGAATACGAAATTCCCATGGCGCGCATTCCACCAACAAGCACGGTAAGTTCGGTTGGTGTTAAGTTGAGTAATTGCGCTTTATCTAGCAGGATTTCTTCTGGGCTAACAGCAAATTCTTTTTCACAATAATTTCTAAAACCACAGGCTTTGGGTTGCAGTAGGTCGAAAGAAGCGACATCGGTTGCCGCTTGGGTAGCATCCCCACGTCCAGTAGTCGTAGGAACTTTTTGACCACTCGCCATTTCAATTCCAACAGCACCGCCAAGCACAATTACATCAGCTACACTTGTTTGGTGTTGTTCAGCAATATTTTCATATATGCTTAGTATACCTTGCAGTTCTTTAGGATGGTTTACTGCCCAGTCTTTTTGCGGGGATAAACGCAAACGCGCTCCATTGGCACCACCGCGTTTATCGGACCCTCGATAGGTGCTGGCACTTGCCCAAGCTGTTTCCACCAGCTTTGCACTACTTAACCCAGTTTTTTTGATTGCTTCGCGTACTGCTTCTTCTTTATCAGCAGTCATTTCTTTGCCCTTTGGGGTAGGGTCTTGCCAAATATATTCTACGTCTTTATAGTCTCCCGTTACGTAATTACTTTTTGGCCCCATATCGCGGTGCAATAATTTAAACCATGCTTTGGCGAAAGCTTCTCCAAACTCATCAGGATTGTTGTGAAAGTGTTCACATATTTTTCGATAGGCAGGATCAGTTTTTAAAGACATATCAGCAGTAGTCATCATTGGTAGAACCTTTTTATCGCTTCCATCAACCTCAGGCACCATATCTTCTTCAGCACAATCAATAGGGTGCCATTGCCATGCTCCCGCTGGACTTTTTTTGCACTCCCATTCATATTTAAGGAGAAGGTCTAAATACCCCATATCCCACTGCGTTGGGTTGGTGGTCCATGGTCCTTCAATTCCGCTAGTTATGGTGTCTACTCCTTTACCAGATGCATGCCTACTAATCCAACCTAGACCCATAGCTTCAATAGCAGTTCCCTCAGGTTCAGTCCCAACAAGTGCAGCATCTCCTGCACCGTGTGCTTTTCCAAAGGTATGACCTCCTGCTGTTAGTGCTACTGTTTCTTCATCGTTCATGGCCATACGCTTAAATGTTTCGCGAACATCTTGTGCCGATAGCGCAGGATCAGGATTTCCATTTGGTCCTTCTGGGTTCACATAAATAAGGCCCATCTGCACAGCAGCTAATGGATTTTCTAATGATTGACGTGTATCACCATAGC
>WTJU01000003.1 GCA_011526285.1 Candidatus Arcticimaribacter sp. | reverse complement strand
CCCAAGAGCAGGTCGATTATGCTGTGGTTGAGGTTGGTTTAGGCGGACGATTAGATGCGACTAATATTATTACCCCCAAATTGGCGGTTATCACCAATATTGGATTAGACCATACTGAATTTTTAGGCGATAGCTTGGCTGATATTGCGCGAGAAAAGGCGGGAGTTATCAAAGCGAATATACCTGTGGTAGTGGGGGAAACGACGCCCATTACACTCCCCGTTTTTGAGGCAAAGGCAAAAGCGCAAAACACTGCATTGATTTTAGCAGAACAGCAGCAAGTCCCCGATTTCCCCATTGATTTATTGGGGAGTTATCAAGAGCAAAACCGCCGAACAGCCTATACAGCATTGAAGACGTTGTTGGGACAGTCTGTCCCAAAAGCAGCCCGAGAAGGTTTTGCCCATGTTGCACTTTTGACGGGTTTACGTGCTCGATGGGAGCTCGTTAACACTGCCCCTGCCACCGTGGTTGATGTTACCCATAATGCCGAAGGTTTTGTGCAGGTGGTGGAGCAATTAAAAAATGTAAATGCTCCAATGCTACATCTAGTTTTGGGTTTTGTACAGGGGAAAAATATCGAAGGGATATTGACGTTACTCCCACGTGAAGCAAAACTTTATTTCTGCGCTCCTTCCATTGCTAGAGCTCGTTCGGTAGATGAAGTAGCTCTTGTAGCCCAAGGCTTAGGTCGCAGCTATGCGGTTTATTCTTCATCTAATGAGGCTTTTGCAGCTGCGAAAAAATGTGCAGCAAAAGAAGATTTTATTTATGTGGGCGGAAGTACATTTTTAGCAGCAGAAATTCTTTCTTTAAGGGCTTTGTAATCAAAAAAAGTACATTATATTTGCACCCGCAAGGGCGCTTAGCTCAGTTGGTTCAGAGCACCTCGTTTACACCGAGGGGGTCGGGGGTTCGAATCCCTCAGCGCCCACTAAATTATCCCTTAAACCCTGTTTTGTTCAGGGTTTTTTTATTTCCTTATTTTAAGATCTACTCCTCATTAAACTTCATCACGCCAAATGGCTCATTGAAAGGTTGCAGTAATTATGCAGTAGCACTATTATATAATTCCACTTGATTGTTCTTTAAATTTAGTTGATTTAATATAGTGTAGACTTCAAGTGTTTTTAAAACATTAATTGTATACATTTTTTTGTAAAAACATGAAGTCTAATAGATTTTCCTATCAAAAATGACAAGACAAACTTTGCTTGAAGCTGTGATCTGTACCATTGCAGCAATAATAATTTTTATAATTTTAAAGAAATAGACTTTTTTTGAGAACTATAGTATTTGTTTTATTTCTAATTTCTTCCGCTTGCTTTGCTCAAAGTGATTGACAGTTTAGAGACTCAATTATTAAGTACAAAAACATCAATCCAAACAAAGCGATAGCGTTCGGTTTAGATTATGTCGCTTCCGTTCAAAACAAAGAAATTGATAGTCTCGTGGTAGGTACCTATGCCATGATTGGAGATATCTTGTCTAATAGTGGTTTAGATGCATCGGCCATCACTTTTTTTGACAATGCACTACGACTATACGAATCAATGCCAGATGAAAACAAGCGCGAGCCCAATGCTGAACAACCTCCATGGGTGCTTGTCAATATTGGAAACATATACCTAAGAAATGGAGAATACGAGAAGGCCAAAGAAAAATACAACAAGGCACGCAGCATTTTCGAAACAATTGATAATAAGCAAAACGCATTTTACGGTATTAATACCTCTGAATCTAATCTAGGTTTAATTGATGAATCTTTAGGAAATTTTGATGAAGCAGAGCAAAAATATATTAGTATTTACCAAAGAAGGTTGGAGGAAAACAAACCCGAAGATGTGTTGTATTCTCTATCACAACTCATCACCATAAATTTATTAAAAGGGAGCACTTTCTCTGCAAGCAATTACTTTGATCAAGCTAAACTTTATTACGATAAGCACGAAAAAAATCATGCTACAGATCTATTGTTTAAGCGTAATTTTGGGTACTGTTTTCTTTCTTTTGGAGCTTATTATCAATCAAAGAAAGAGTACAATAAAGCCATTCAACGTTTCAATAAAGCGAAAATTTATTTAGAGGATTTACCCACCGAAATTGCTGCACTAGGTTCGCGATTTGCTGAGTGTTATTATGGTTTGGGTAAGTTAGACGAGGCTGAGCGTATTGCTTTGAGTAACCTTTCAATTAACAATCTAAGTGAACGTGAAAAAAGGTATAACTACAAGGTT
>WTJU01000132.1 GCA_011526285.1 Candidatus Arcticimaribacter sp. | reverse complement strand
CAAAGAAGACTTAAACTACGAAGAAATTGAAGTAAAAACACGTTCATACAAATAGTAGATAGGCAGAAGCCAATAGGCAATAGTACTAAACGAAATGACACAGATAAAAACATATAGAGACTTATTGATTTGGCAAAAAGGCATTGCCTTGGTCAAAGCAGTATATCAACTATGTGAGTTTTTACCGCAACATGAGTTATTTGGCTTACAAAGCCAAATGAAACGTGCCGCCATTTCAATACCCGCTAATATAGCAGAAGGCTATGGTGGAAATTATACGCAAAACTATCTTAAACACCTTCGTATTGCCCGAGGATCGTTTCTCGAACTTGAAACCCATCTAATTATTTCAAAAGAGTTGAAGATGATCGGGAAACAATGGTATGAAAAAGTTCAAGAATTAATTATACAAGAAAATAAAATGTTAAACGCCTTTATAAAGTCAATAAGCAAATAATTTCTATTGCCTGTTGCCTTGTGGCTAATAAACTCATCAAATGAATCTAACATTAAAAATATGGCGTCAAGCCAATGCAGATGCTACAGGAAGTATAGAGACCTATCCTATTGAAAACGTGTCTCCTGACATGTCTTTTTTAGAAATGATGGATGTATTAAACGAGCAGTTGATAGGACAGGGCATTGACCCTGTTGCCTTTGATCATGACTGCCGAGAAGGAATTTGTGGAATGTGCTCTATGTACATAAATGGTGAAGCACACGGTCCAGACCGTTTAGTGACAACCTGCCAATTACACATGCGTAAGTTTAAAGATGGTGATACCATAACCATTGAACCTTTCCGCGCAAATGCATTCCCAGTTGTGAAAGACTTGGCTGTTGATCGCTCGGCTTTTGATCGTATTCAGCATGCCGGTGGTTTTGTGAGCGTAAACACCTCAGGAAACACACAAGACGCTAACGCTATTCCAATCGATAAACACGACGCAGATAAAGCCTTTGACGCCGCTACCTGCATTGGATGTGGAGCTTGCGTAGCGACCTGTAAAAATGCTTCAGCCATGTTATTTGTTTCAGCAAAAGTATCCCAATATGCTTTACTGCCACAGGGGAAAGTAGAAGCCACTGATAGGGTATTAAATATGGTAAAACAAATGGACGAAGAAGGATTTGGAAACTGTACCAATACAGGAGCATGTGAAGTAGAATGTCCAAAGGGAATTTCACTGGAGAACATCGCCCGTATGAACCGCGAATACCTTTCGGCAAGCCTTAAAGGGTGATCTTTTTAGATTTATAAAAATTAAAACCTGCTCACACTAAGCAGGTTTTTTTATGCATAAATTGATTTGAGTTGGGATCAAATGAACAAATTATATAAAATACAGGACAAGATTTTTTGACTATCCCAAGCAGAGATTAAAATATCTGGTCTATATCTTGTCTTCCAATGACAGCCATGATTTCAACCACTCCATCATTGAGTCGAAAGAAAATACTATCCACCCCACAAACACATCGGCGGTAACCTGCTTTGATGTGATCCAACGCTTCAAAGGAGAAAGGCTTTGTTGCTATACGGTCAAAACAGTCAAAAAAACCATTAAAATAATGATCGGCTTGAGTCATGCCGAACTGACGGATCCCGTACTGATGAATCCGGATCAAATCCATTTTTGCTTCATTACTTAAGCGGTATTCAGCCATGCAATTGAGACTTGGATTGAGCTAAGATATCTTCGGGACTTTCTGTGGTAAACCCACTTTTTTCAGCATGTTCGAGTTTGCCCCGTACCCAGTCAATTTGTACTTGCTGTTTTCTTGCCTGGCGAATCAAATCGTTCACTAATTCGCTTTTACTGCTGTATTCCTCTCGTTCTACCTGCTCAGTTAACCATTGGTCATTTGGGGTAGTAAAAGTAATGCTTTGCCGTTTCATTTTTTATTATTTGATGTAAATATACACCAAAAACGCATCAATTCAATGTTTAGATGGGAGTTGTAAAACCTAATTCAGTATAATCACGAATCCCTGCAATACATCCCAGCCCCAACAGTTCTTCTATTGAAAATTGAGTGGAGATTCCTACCACCCTCATCCCAGCAGCTCTTGCAGCACATATTCCCGATTCGGTGTCTTCAAACGCAAGGCAGTCTGTCGGACGAACACTTAACTTTTCGGCTGCTTTTAAAAATATCTCTGGATCAGGCTTCCCTTTTTTCACTTGATCGCCGCCAGTAGTGCTATGGAAATAAGGTTCAATTTTAAGTTGTGCCAAGGTCATGCCCA
>WTJU01000024.1 GCA_011526285.1 Candidatus Arcticimaribacter sp. | reverse complement strand
GACCGCTTTTAGGACCACTTCCATAATTTACGTGTCTCATAATTAGCTATAATTACATGATATTTTAGAAAAGTATGGTTGCGCCCCCGGGCACCATTGAAATAAAAATATACAAATAAAAACAATATTTTAGATATTAGGTGATAATTTTATCCACCTAAATATGCACCTATCTCTGACTGATGGAGTTCGTGGAATGGCGCGATCCCGCTAGTTCTTCAGCTTTTATATCCCTAACTCTCAATTCAAAAGCATTTTGCGTTTCTTTTTCGGCTCGCCATACCGTGATGAATTGTCCATCTATGAACAACCTTGCAAAAGCACCGATTTCTTGTGGTCCATTTTCGCTAGGTTCTACTACAGAATGAAAAAAGATAGGTGGTTCCCATGGAACAACTGGTTGCATCGCCTCCAATCTATCTAAACGTGACTTGAACCTCATGGTGCCCTCAAAAATTGGTTTACGGCTTTTATTTCAGATTGAATGAATTGATCACCCATAACTTTTCGTGCGGCGAGTTCATCTAAATAGGCGATAATATTTGCGAGTGCTTCGCGTTCCACATGTGTTGGCGTGAACTGGCGGGCTGCATCCAATTTGGAAACACGTTTATAGAAACTACGGTATGTCATTTTTTAGTAGCGCATTTCGCCTATGTACGTGCCATCACCCCAGTAAATCCGCACAACCCGTTTCTTTGTGGGGTTCTTGACTTCTAAACGCTTCAGGCGTGACTTAAGACGATACATGTTCCAACTTTTTGTTGCAGGATATTGCTGGGTGGAGTGTACTATTATCACATAAAACGGAGTTATTCATGACAAAATCATTGATTACCGCAGCGCTGCTTGTTCTGTTTTCGACATCGGGGGGTTCAGCTGATCTGATGAAAGAACCCTCTGGCGCTTTAAAAGGTAAAAAACATCTTCAATATACCAGTATTCATGAGAAAATTACAGACTGCGAGCAAAGTAACGATAATCGTTGGAGGCTGCGAAAATACCCTTTAAAACTTGGGAGATACAAATATCAGTCTGAGTTTTATTCCCCTTTTACCAATCGTGGCGGTTCAAGCTGTCGAGCTGGTTTCAACCAAAGATTTAATGGGAACATAAACATTAATACAAAAGTCCCGACAATCGTTGATGCGCAGATTGGAGGGGACTACGGAAAACGCAGCAGAGATAACGACATTGCTGAAATTTGGTGGACTGTAGCCACATCACATGCCGTTCATGATCCTTATTCAAGTCAGTCTGATAAAATCAGAAAAACGCTAATGACTTGGGCGAATGCAAATGCTCTGTCCAAGAATATTAATGTGCCTTGGGGCAAAAAGCCTGTTGGATATGAAGTGATAGTGATGGTGTCGCATATTGTTGAAACTGTTGCTGCACTCGGCCCAGCAATCACAATTGATGAACGAAAAGTAATTGGGCCTTGGCTCGATGACCTCGTAAGGAAAGTTCAAAAGTCTTCTTGGTTAAGTAGGCAGGATAATAAGCAATATTTAGTAGACTATACAGTTGCTTTATGGGCGGTCGTAAACGGGGACAAATCGGCTCTGAATGGTCTTGCAAGGAACTATAAGCACGCAATACACGATATGCGAAATGATGGTTCAATTGTACAGGAAAGTTTAAGAGGGGGGACGACGCTTCATTATCAAGGGCTGGCAGTTCAGTTATTGGTTAAGCAAGCTGCGCTTATTAAGAACGTAACGGGTGAAGATTTAACAACATACACGGCCGAGGGAAAGCGCAGTCTAAAAGACGCTATTAATAATGTAGTTGATGCTTACAAGAACCCAAAATCCAGTGCTAAGCGTTATGCGAAGTTTTGCCCATCTGCTTCATTTGGGGTGATCGAAAATCCAGAAATGAATTGGAGAAAATTCGCACTGAAGCCGTTGTTGGAATATGTGAATTACGAACATAAACAGCTTGGAATTAACTATCCAGCATCTCGTGTAAATGGAAGCACAGAATATGCTACAGCTGGCAACATTAAGTGCATGTTTACGGAGTAACAATCTGGTCTAGTTGCCTTCCAATGCTTGAAGGCGTTGCTCAATCTCTGTCAGTTCAAGTGTTCGCCTGTAACTGTCTGTAAGGCTCATAACGCGAGTTGCTTCAATCGGTGTCAATTCACCGTCGCTTACAGCCGTTAGCACGCTTCCTGCGACCTCTGACGCATCCATAGCATTGTGCATCTTGGTAAGGTTGAACGTAACAGGCTGATCCTTGGGGGCAG
>WTJU01000049.1 GCA_011526285.1 Candidatus Arcticimaribacter sp. | reverse complement strand
CCAACCACCATTCAACTCAATAAATTTAACTAATGGAAGTGATTCACACCATCGGACGCCGTAAGACCTCTGTTGCACGCATCTTCATATCTGAAGGAAAAGGAGATATTACGGTAAACAAAAAGACATACACAGAATATTTCCCTACACCAACATTACAGTACAAAGTAGTACAACCTCTAGCCTTAACTGGAACCGAGGGTGCCTACAATATTAAAGTAACTGTTGTAGGGGGTGGAACTAACGGTCAAGCAGAAGCAGTTCGTTTAGCTGTATCTCGTGCGCTTTGTCAAATCAATGAGGAGCATAGAGGTGTTCTAAAGCCAGAAGGCTTGTTAACACGTGATCCACGTATGGTTGAGCGTAAGAAATTCGGACAGAAGAAAGCCCGTAAGAAATTCCAGTTCTCGAAACGTTAATTTTTTTACTCCTTTTCGAAAAAAGGAGTTGTTCATATATATTTTAACCCGTTGCCCACTCAGCTTGCTGAGAATTAGTTTAGCATCTAAATAAAAAAGGCCATTCATTTGCCACTTTTTTATTGCTAACTACGGAACGTAAACTAACCAAAAATGGCAAACACAGACGTTAAAGACCTGCTTAACGCAGGCGTACACTTTGGTCACTTGACCAGAAAATGGAATCCTAACATGGCGCCCTTTATCTACATGGAGCGTAACGGAATCCACATCATTAACCTATACAAGACTGCGGCTAAAGTAGACGAAGCAGCAGAAGCAATGAAAAAAATCGCTGCTTCTGGGCGTAAAATCTTATTTGTTGCAACAAAAAAACAAGCCAAAGACATAGTAGCAGCTAAGGCCTCTGCAGCCAAGATGCCCTACATTACAGAGCGCTGGCCTGGAGGAATGCTAACCAACTTTGTGACCATTCGTAAAGCCGTGAAAAAAATGGCAGCGATTGACCGCATGAAGAAAGATGGTACCTTCGAAACACTTTCCAAAAAAGAGAAACTACAGGTAGACCGTCAACGCGCAAAACTTGAGAAAAACCTTGGCTCAATTACCGATATGACACGCCTTCCGGGGGCTATATTTGTTGTTGATATCAAGCGTGAGCACATCGCGATTAAAGAAGCACAAAAATTGAATATCCCAATTTTTGCAATGGTTGATACCAACTCAGATCCACGCGAAGTTGATTTTGTAATTCCTTCAAATGATGATGCATCAAAGTCAATTGAAAAAATCTTGAGTATCGTAACTGATGCTGTAGGTGAAGGACTTAGTGCTCGTCAATCAGAAAAAGAAGCTGCAAACAAAAGTCAAGAAGAAGCAACTGAAGCTGCTACAACAGAGGAGGCACCAGCGATAGAAGAAAAGGTAGAAACACCTGCTGCTGAAGCTCCTGCAACTGAAGACAAAGGAGAAGCAGCTGCTGAAGCTTAAAATTTAATTTATACCCTTGACGAGTGTAGATTCGTGTTTTTGTAAACACCTACAATCGTCTCAAATTCAAATAAACTATGAAAATTACTGCATCAGAAGTAAATAAATTGCGTCAAGCCACTGGGGCTGGAATGATGGATTGTAAAAAAGCCTTGGTTGAAGCTGAAGGTGATTTTGACAAAGCGGTAGAAAACCTCCGTAAAAAAGGACAAAAAGTAGCTGCAAATCGTGCCGATCGTGACTCGGCTGAGGGAGCAGTTTTAGCAAAAGTAAATGATGATAACACTGCAGGTGTAGTTGTATCAGTAAACTGTGAAACAGACTTTGTTGCTAAAAACGAAAGTTACCTAGACTTGGCAAATCAAATCCTTGACCTTGCTTTAGAAGCACAATCATTAGAAGCGCTTTTAGCAGCAGATTTCGGTGGTATGACAGTAGCCGAAAAGTTGACTGAGCAAACTGGAGTAATTGGTGAAAAAATCGAAATCGGCGGATTTAAGCGCATTGAAGGACCTTTTGTGGGTCATTATATTCACGCTGGGAACAAAATAGCAACAGTTGTTGGTCTATCTGCAAGTGTAGAAGGTGGAGCCGAAGCGGCGAAAAACGTGGCCATGCAAGCAGCAGCTATGAACCCAATTGCGCTTAATGAAGAAGGTGTTGATGCCTCTGTTGTTGAAAAAGAGATTGAGATTGCAAAAGATCAATTACGCCAAGAGGGGAAACCAGAAGAAATGTTAGAAAATATTGCTAAAGGTAAAATCAAGCGTTTCTTTAAAGACAATACCTTGGTAAATCAAGCCTTTATCAAAGACAACAAACAAACCGTTAGT
The DNA here is from genome assembly GCA_011526285.1 of Candidatus Arcticimaribacter sp. Taxonomy (GTDB): domain Bacteria; phylum Bacteroidota; class Bacteroidia; order Flavobacteriales; family Flavobacteriaceae; genus Arcticimaribacter. Next base: position 35 of record WTJU01000049.1, on the reverse strand, counting down.
CAGTACGTTCAGTCGGTAAATGCCGATTTAACTGT
>WTJU01000057.1:19984-33945 GCA_011526285.1 Candidatus Arcticimaribacter sp. | reverse complement strand
TTTTTGGATGAGCTCTCTTGGGGCTTCGTAAATACTGTTGGCACGTCCTAAATAGCAGGGATCGTGGTAGGTAATGCGCTTGCCTTTAAACGTACCCTCTGCAATGGTCATTTTTCCCTCTTCGAGAAGATCACGCAATAGCTGGGTGTGGTGAATAACTTCGTATTTCCCACCCAATTCAGGATATTCGTTCTTTAGGGTATTGAAGCAGTGAGGACAAGTAGTTACAATTTTCTTGACTTCATAAGCATTCATTACCTCAATGTTAGTCATCGCCTGCATTTGGAAAAGAAACTCGTTTCCTGCACGTTTTGCTGGATCACCCGTGCAGCTTTCTTCTGCTCCAAGAACAGCAAAGTCTACCCCAGCACTATGAAGTAATTTAACAAAAGCCTTGGTGATTTTTTTGGCACGTTCATCAAAACTACCTGCACATCCTACCCAAAATAAAATTTCTGGGCTTCTTCCTTCTGCCATACACTCGGCTAGTGTCGATACTTTTACCATAGCGCTATAATTTAGTCGTGTTGACCATCGTCAAAGACTTCAATGGTCACATCTTTTTCTACTAAGTTGGTGAATTTTCCATTGTAACGGGTGGCTTTAACCAAGTGATTATCTATCCAATGGTAGTTACCTCCACGAGGTTTACCCATTAATAAACTGTGGTATTTAAACCCTTTTTCATTCAACCATGTTTCGGTCACTTCACGATGGCTTTCCACGCGGGAGGTGAAGAAACAAATTAAGTGTCCTTCATCGTACCAGCCGTTTAGCGTTTCTAAAGCATCTGGAAAATGTTCTGCAGTGGCCATACGCTCTGGCTCTTCATTAGGAATATCATCACAAATGGTTCCATCAATATCAACCAAGTAATTTTTTATTCCTTCTGGCAATACCGGACTTACTTCTTCTCCGTTTTCTACTTTCTTGTGTAAATAGCTTTCCGCTTCTTCTTTGTGCATAGTAGTTAATTCTAATTTATAATTCTTGTGCCCAATTGGCACGGTCTTGTTGATTAAATGGCCACGGGGCACCATTGTTTTCTATGTTACTCATCATGTTATTTAGGTCAGAAGGCCCAGCAGATTCTTCCATGACCAAATACTGTCGCATGTCCATGATGATTGAAAGTGGATCGATGTTAACTGGGCACGCTTCTACACAGGCATTACAAGAGGTACAAGCCCACAGCTCTTCGTGTGATATATAGTCACCAAGAAGTTGCTTACCGTCTGCAACAAAAGTTCCCTTGTTTTTATCAATATTATCGCCTACTTCGGTTAAACGGTCTCGCGTGTCCATCATAATTTTACGCGGCGATAGTTTTTTACCTGTTTGGTTGGCAGGGCATTCACTTGTGCATCGTCCACATTCTGTACAGGTGTAGGCGTTTAAAAGTTGTATTCGATTGAGATCCATTACATCTGAGGTACCAAATTTCTCAACTTCTTCAGCATCGTCTGTTGCGGCATAAGGATCTGCATTGGGGTCCATCATTAACTGTACTTCGGCTGTAACGTTTGGATTATTTCCAAATTGACCTTTCGGGTTTAAATTAGCAAAGTAGGTGTTGGGAAATGCTAAGAGAATATGCAAGTGTTTTGAATAGTAGAGGTAATTCAAGAAAATGAATATTCCGATGATGTGCATCCACCAAGCACTGCGCTCAATTAATATGAGCGAGGACAAATCAACACCTTCAAAAAGCGGCATTAAGAATTTACTTACAGGAAATGCTCCAGCTTGCATGTAATGAGGAGCATCAGGGAAATTGCTTTGAATGGCTAGATCGGCTCCATTCATGGTGAGAAAAAGTCCCATTAAAACAACCTCAAAATAAAGAATTAAATCTGCATCAAGCTTTGGCCATCCTTTCATTTCGTCTTTCCAGAAACGTTGAATTCGAATTACATTTCTACGGCACCAAAAAATAATCACAGCAATAAGTACTAGTGCTGCGAGAATCTCAAAACTACCGATGAGAATATTGTAAAAACTACCCAAGTAAGGAGCAAATATGCGATGCGTACCAAAGATGCCGTCAACTACAATTTCCAACAGCTCTATATTGATGAGTATAAAACCAATATAGACTACTATGTGTAATATACCGGCCAAGGGGCGTTTAACCATTTTAGACTGTCCCAAGGCAATGCGCGCCATGTTGCCCCATCGTTCATTCGATCGGTCAGAGCGATTGATCTCACGACCTAGTTGAATGTTACGGTTTATTTTTTTAACATTTCTAGCAAACAATCCAATGGCTACTCCAAGAAGGAGAACAAATAACACATTCGGCAATAACTCTAACAGCATCTATTCTTTTGTTTCAGTTTCTTGATAAGGCACCTCTTTTTTTCCAAATAAAGAAAAATGTACATAACGTTTTGGGTGTTCTTTAAGATCTTTTATCAGTAATTCAATTTCTTTGGTACTCGCCTCAATGTTTTCATATAAGGCTTCGTCTTTCAAAAGTTTACCCACACTACCTTTCCCAGCTTCTAAATCGGCTAAAACGGTATTTAAACGATTTACTGTGGTTTCAAAATTGCTGAGTGTTTGCTTTAAGTTAGACTGTGCCAAAGAGTCTGTTAATTGATTAACATTTTTACTAATTGACGCAACATTGGTGAGCGTTGTATTTAAGTTGCCTTTTTGTTTTGTCAAGAGTTCATCTAAATTCAAAGCTACTGCATTGATGTTGCGAACAGTTTGTGAAAGTTCTTTGAGGGTTGTAGAGAGGTTGTCTCTACCTTCTTGATTAAGTACTTTATTCACCCCAACAAAAAGGGAATCTGCGTCTACCAAAACAGTTTCTAGTTTTTGCTGCAGGGGTGCAATTTGTTGATTGACTACATCGGTCAACCCAGGTTTTGTTGTTCCGCGAAGGGTGTCACCGTCTTGCATTGGTTTCGCCCCGTCATAAACCGGTAAAATAGCGATAGACTTCCCTCCTATTAGCCCTGCTTCGTATAGCTCTGCGGCGCTGTTTTTTGAAAATTTAAGATCATTGCGTAGGGTAAAAGAAACTAGAATTTTCTCTGTTTGAGGCACAAAGTCAATGGAAGCAACTTTACCCACAGACAAACCGTTCACGGTAACTTTTGTTCCAATTTGAAGGCCCTCTACGTTGTCGTAAACAGCATAGTGGGTGTTTTCGCGCTTAAGCAGTGAGGTTCCGTTTAGGAAGTTAAACCCAATTAAAAAAAGGAAGATACCGCCAAATATAATTAGGGCGGCCTTAATTTCGTTAGATAGCTTCAAAGCACGTTTTTTTACTTGTCTCAAAACTACGGATAATTTCTCGTAACCACCGCATTTATTCTTGGGAGATTGCGCTGTTAAGATCTATTTTTTCACCTGCTTTAAAGGCTACAATAAAAGCGTATTCATAGCCTTGTTTAATGGCCTTTTCTTTCAGTTTTTTAGCGGCTTTGTAGGAAGAAGCTTCACCGTAGTAATAACGATAAAGTTTGCCTGTTTTAATTTTACTCAAATTATTTAGCCCCTTGAAATTGGCTTTTGTCAAGGGCAGCGATTTTGAGCTCGCCGCTATTTGCACTTTATAGCGAATTCCTCTTTTATTTGCTTTTTTCTCTTTGGATTTTGTGGGCGTCGCTACAGGGGTCTTTTCTTGTGTGCTGGTTTCAATTTTTTCTACAGGTGAAGTAGATGCGCCCACCGAGGCATCTAACTGTTTTTTATAGTTTAGAATAGCTTTGGCTATGGTATTTGCCATTTCCTGTTGCCCGCGTTTTGAATTGAGGTACTCCCCTTCTTTTTTGTTGGTTAAAAAACCAACTTCAACCAATACACTTGGCATATAGGTTTCCCGTAAAACGAGGAATCCCGCTTGTTTAACAGTACGGTCTTTTCTACTTAGGTTGGTAACAAAACTTTTTTGAATAGTGCTTGCCGCTTCTATACTTTGTGCCAAATAGGCTTCTTGCATGAGCACCAAACTAATTACAGATTCAGGGTTGTTGGGGTCAAAACCATCATAGGTTGTTTCGTAATCTTCTTCTAAAAAGATCACAGAATTCTCTTTTTGTGCAATACGAAAGTTGTCTTTGTTTCTGTGCAAACCCAATACAAAAGTTCCAGCGCCATAGGCTTTTGGAGAAGTAAAGGCATCGCAATGAATGGATATAAAAAGATTGGCATCGGCTTCATTGGCAATCTTTGCTCGATTCTTCAATTCAATAAAACGATCGTCTTTGCGGGTAAATATGACCTTAATTCCACCTTCCTTTTCCAATTGTTTCCCAATGGCTTTGGTGATGTTAAGCGCAATGTGTTTTTCGTAATAACCATTCCCCCTGTTCCCGGTGTCTTTGCCCCCATGACCAGCATCTAATACCACCACAAAAGGTGCGTTTGAGTTTTGGGATGATACCGATTGTGGCGCAAATAAAACGCAAATCAAAAGACCTAACAGGAAAGGAATTGATGGGAATTTCTTCATTACTAATAAAACCTTAAATGCATTCGAGTCTTTAAAAATATGTGTAATTTTGAAGCATAGGTCCAATGACACAAATTTAGCCTTTATCACCTTGCGAACAAAGTCTTTTTATTTATCTACTTTTTTGCTGTTATGTTTTGGACTCTCAACACAAGCGCAAGACATTTTTCGAACTGATAAAACCGACAGTTTACCCAATTTAGAGCTGATTGAGGAAATAAAGTTAGACAGTATAAATGTTCAACCAAAGGACAGCATTCCCACCAAAGAGCCGCTTCTTTTAGATTTGATTCGTTATACGGCGCAAGATTCTGTCAAAATAAATCAAAAGACAAACAAAATTCGTTTGTACAACAAAGCCAGAATTGAGTACCAAGACATGGAACTTGAAGCGGGATTGATTGTGATGGACTACAGTAAGAATGAAGTTTATGCTGGACGTATTGCCGATTCTACGGGTGTTCTTTCACAAAAACCTGTTTTTGTTCAGGGCGCAGACCGTGTAAATCCAGACTCAATTCGCTTCAACTTTGACAGTAAACGTGCGTTGATATGGAATTCTAAAACCGCCCAAAGTGGTATGAATGTTTTTTCGAATTTCACAAAGAAAGAAAACGACTCACTTTATTACATTAAAGATGCTCGAGTGACTACCGCTGCAGATGCCAATAATCCTGATTATTACATTCGTATTCGGAAAGGAAAACTAGTGCCTGGAGGAAAAATTGTTGCGAGTTTAAGCAATTTATACATTGCAGATGTTCCTACTCCTGTATTTGTTCCCTTTGCCTATTTCCCTGCAGGAGACAGTAAAGAATCTGGGTTTATATTTCCCACTTTAGGGGAAAGTAATCAACGGGGGTACTTCCTGCAAAACATGGGGTACTATATCCCTTTTTCAGAATACTTTGACATTAATTTAACCGGAGACTATTACACCAATGGAAGTTATGGTTTCCGCTGGGACACACGCTACAAGGTGAACTATAAGTTTATGGGGAATTTTAGCTTTCGCTTTGAAAAGTTAGTGAATGGCGCGCGCGGTTTTGAGGGCTATTCTAAATCTACTGTTTACAACATTCGCTGGTCGCACTCGCAAGACAGCAAAGCCAACCCCAATTCAAACTTTTCTGCCTCGGTTAATTTAGGGAGTAGTGAATATTTTCAACAGTCCATCAACCAAATTAACAATGCCAATTTTTTAAATAATAACTTGAGTTCATCGATTTCCTATTCGCGAACTTTTCCAAAATATCCGCGTGTAAATATTTCGCTGACAAGTTCCCTGTCGCAAAATAAGAACACTCAAACTGCCAACCTCACCCTTCCGACCTTTCAAGGAAACATGGAGCGTATTTATCCATTTGCTAAACGTGACGGGGTGAAGAAAGGGATACTGCAAAACATTAACTTTCAGGTGACCACTTTGGCCGAAAGCCGCATTCAAACTACTGAAGAGCGTCTTTTTACAGAGGAGATGTACAGCGATGCAGTTTCGGGAGCGAAACATACCATTCCAATTAACACCAACTTTAAATTGTTCAAACACTTTAGTATTAGCATGGGAGGAACTCTGCAAGAGGTTTGGACCTTTAATACTGTAAAATACAATGACTTTACGGAAGAAGCAGGCGTGGTTAAAGACACAATAAGTGGCTTTGATGCCTATAGAACATACAATTTAAACACAAGTATTGGAACCACTATATACGGTACGTTTAATTTTAAAGAAGGAAAAAAGATAGAATCCATTAGGCATACGGTTCGGCCTACAATCACCTATGGTATTCAACCAAGCTTTGAAGAATACTATGACACCTATATTATCGATGCCAACGGAAAAACAGCTGAATATACACGCTTTGAACAAGCCCTTTTTGGCCGACCTACCAACAGTTACAGCAATTCTATAGGAATTAGCATTAATAACTCTATAGAGGCGAAAATAAAAGATAAAGACACCACTGCAACCGAGGCGAAAAAAATAAACCTACTCAATAACTTGAACATCAGCACCCGATATAATTTAGCTGGTAATGCTTTTCAACTTTCCCCAATTCGCGTCAGTACTGGAGTAAATTTGTTTGACGATCTAGTATCTATTAACCTCAATGCAACCTTTGATCCCTACAGTATTGATGAAGACAATAGACGCATCAACACCTTCCACATTAAAAACGGTGGTGGTTTGGCCCGTATGACGAGTGCTAACATCAACACCAATTTCGCATTAGACAACAAAACGTTTAAAAAAGACCCTCAAGAAGAAGAGGAAGAAGAAGAGGAAGAAGAGGAAGAAGAAATGAGTTTTAATGAGTTTGAACGGCTTTCTGGTGGTGGACGTGACGATGATTTATTTGGTAAGGCCAATGACTTTTCAAATGGCCTTTCACGAAAGAAAGAAAAAAACAAAGCGTTTTCTGAAGACCTTTACCGCACCGTAATTCCGTGGAATTTACGATTTGCGCATTCCTTGACCTACAATAACAACAGCGGAGAGAAAAACGTCTCAAACAACTCCCTCATGGTTTCTGGAGATGTAGACATAACCCCGAAATGGAAAATAGGAATTTCGACAGGATATGATTTTAAAGGCAAAGGAATTACCTATACCCAATTCCGCTTTGATCGCGATTTAGAGAGCTGGGACTTGAACTTTAGTTGGGTACCATTTAGTGACCGTGCTTCTTGGTATTTCTTTATCGGAATAAAGTCTTCTTTACTTAGCGATCTCAAATATGAAAAACGAAGAGAACCCGATAGACGATTACGATGAAAAAAATAATTATTACTACAGACAAAGCCCCTGCCCCTATTGGTCCTTACAACCAAGCGACCTTAGTGAATGATACGCTTTACCTTTCTGGTCAAATTCCATTACTGCCTGAAAGCATGGAACTTGTAGAAGGAGATTTAGAAGCAGAAACTGAGCAGGTAATGAAAAACCTCAAGGCGGTACTAGATGCAGCAGAAATGACGTTTGAGAATGTTGTGAAGAGTTCTATTTTCTTGAGCGATATGAATAACTTCTCAACCGTTAATGCGGTTTATGGCCGTTATTTTAATGAAAAAACCGCTCCTGCTAGAGAAACGGTTGAAGTAGCAAATCTACCTAAATTTGTTCGCGTAGAAATTTCTATGATTGCAGTAAAATAAATTACTGTTTTAGGTTGAGTAACTTGACGTGGTAATCTACTAAACCGTCAATGGGTCGTTTAATCACTCTTCCAAGTGTTAGATCATACTTAGCCAAGGCTTGTTCTACTTCTGCTTGTAAAAAGTGTGCAATAGAACCTACAAAGTGGATTGGTACGTTCTTAGCATCATCAAATTGAAGTACTTGGTGGCGTATAAATCGGTCTAAACCATTCGATATAATGTCCTGTATATAAGGGTCTTCTCGATGTTCGATCAAGAATTTTGCGAATTTTGCCAAATAGGTATTCGGGTTTTCCTTTCGGTAAAGGTTTTCCTTCACCGTATCAGCATCTAAGACAAACTCAGCCCCAAATTTATCAGCCAAATGAGCAGGCATTTCGTTAAAGTAGTAGCCTCTCACCAATTGTTTCCCAAAAAAGTTCCCGCTTGCTTCATCCATTAGTATATACCCCAATGAAATTACGCGTTGCTCAATTTCATTGCCATCAAAATAAGAACAATTCGACCCTGTACCCAAAATACATACAATAGAAGGTTCATTCATTGCAGCTGTAGAATAAACTGCAGCATAGGTATCTTCTTTAATGATGAATTCGCAGTTGGTAAAAATTTCTTTAAACACCTTGAGAATACGATCAACTGTAGATTGAATCCCTAGTCCAGCGCCATAAAAATAGAGATGAGTTACCTCATCTCTATTTGAATAGATCTGATAATTATTGATGATTCGCTCGTTTAATATAGCAGAGGAAAGCACCTGCGGATTGAGTCCGAGGGTTTGGGTAGAAAACAAAACTTCTCCAGATGGATCAACAGCAAACCAGTCGGTTTTAGTTGAACCACTATCAACGATCAAATACATGGCTTAGAGAGCGTTTACGTGCTTTGCAAGATCAATTAGCTTGTTTGAGTATCCACACTCATTGTCATACCAGCTAATGATTTTGAAAAAGTTTCCATTCAATTCCATTCCAGCGCCTGCATCGAAAATAGAAGTACGTGCATCGCCAATGAAATCTTGAGAAACTACTGCTTCGTCTGAATAACCAAGAATTCCAGCAAGTGCACCGTTAGCTTCACTTTGCATTACTGACTTGATTTCTTCATAGCTGGTTGTTTTGTTTAAACGCACGGTTAAATCAACCACAGAAACGTTAGCTGTTGGAACACGAAATGCCATACCGGTTAATTTTCCAACCAATGATGGAATTACTTTTGTTACCGCTTTCGCAGCACCTGTAGATGCAGGAATGATGTTTACTAAAGCACTACGACCACCGCGATAATCTTTCTTTGATGGACCGTCTACGGTAAATTGTGTTGCTGTAGTAGCGTGTACAGTTGTCATTAATCCTTCTTCAATTCCAAAGTGATCGTTAAGTACTTTGGCTACAGGCGCAAGACAGTTTGTTGTACAAGAAGCGTTTGAAACTATGGTTTGATCTGTAGTAGCTTCCGCATGGTTTACGCCCATAACATACATCGGTGCATCAGCGGAAGGAGCAGAAATAACTACTTTTTTTGCACCACCATCAATGTGTGCTTGTGCTTTTTCAAGTGTGGTGAAAATACCTGTACATTCTGCAACTACATCTGTTCCTAAATCACCCCAACCAATATCGGCAGGATTACGCTCAGCAGAAATTTTAATGCGTTGTCCGTCAACGATTAAATCTCCTCCGTCTACTTCTACTGTACCGTCGTATTTTCCATGTACAGAGTCGTATTTTAGTAAATAAGCGAGATGATCAACGGCGAGGAGGTCGTTCACTCCTACAATAGTAACATCTTCTTGCTTCATGGCAGAACGAAAGACCATTCTTCCAATTCTTCCAAATCCGTTAATTCCAATTTTGATTGACATATTGATTTAATTAAATTAAGTTGATTTTCTAGTTTAAATTGACAGGATATCGGTTACCCGAAGTAAATCCTTATTGATTTCAGATTTGCCTTTTATGGCGTGTTCTAGTGGGGTTAGTTTCATGGTGTCGTTCATTACGCCAACCATTACATTTGATTTTCCGTCACGCAAAGACTCTACAGCGTGAACCCCCATTCTAGAGGCTAAAACACGATCAAAACAGCTGGGAGAACCTCCGCGTTGCATGTGTCCTAACACCGAAACTCTTACTTCGTAATAGGGCAGGTTTTTCTCTACATATGCCGCTAACTCAAATACATTTTTCCCTGTTTTATCTCCTTCAGCAACTACTACTATGCTAGAAGATTTTCCAGATTTCTCGCTTTTCTTAAGCGACTCTAATAATTGTTCTAAGCCGCGATTTTCCTCAGGAATTAGAATTTCTTCTGCACCAGCTCCAATACCAGAGTTCAAAGCGATGTGCCCAGCATCACGCCCCATAACCTCAACAAAGAAGAGTCGGTTGTGTGAACTTGCAGTATCGCGAATTTTATCAATCACGTCAATAACGGTATTGATAGCAGTATCATAGCCCAATGTGAATTGGGTGCCAAAAATATCATTGTCTATGGTTCCTGGAATACCAATAACAGGGAAATTAAATTCGTTTTGGAAAATCATAGCCCCTGTAAAAGAACCGTCTCCACCGATGACCACTAAAGCATCTATCTCATGCTTGATTAGATTATCGTAGGCTCTTTTTCTTCCTTCTGGTGTTCTAAACTCTAGTGAGCGTGCAGACTTTAGTAAGGTACCGCCTTTATTGACTATATTGTTTACGCTACGCGCAGAAAATTCTTTAAAATTTCCATCAATCAGGCCTTGGTAACCTTGATAGACAGCATAACATTCAATTTGATAGAAAACACTGCTTCTAACCACTGCTCGCACAGCGGCATTCATTCCAGGAGCATCTCCTCCAGAGGTTAAAACAGCTATTCTTTTGATGGTTTCATTCATGATCGCGCCAAATTTAACGAATATATCCTCCTTATTCGCTAGTGAGTTAAAAAAATCAAAGCTAAAATTACGACAACGTTTTCAATTTTCTTTCTGAACAAAGTCTATGGCTTGTGTTGACGGTAAGTCTATTTTGTTATCTATTGATTTAGAGGCGTTTGACTTTATTTTTTCAATCAGTTCTTGGAAGGTATTAAAATCTACTTGATAAGACATCCCCATTCCTTGGGTGTAGCCAAATTCATCACCCAAATAACGAAAATCATTCTCTCGGTTAAATACTTTGGCTTTCAAGGTTCCACTTTCGTTTAATATAAAGTCTATTTGCACATCGCCCACTATAACGGTTTCTTGCACCCCGTCAATTGGTACCCCAATTTTACCGTTTATCAATATACGGTCGCTTATTTGGGTACTTAAGGTTAAACCAATGCGGTCTTCGGTACGCAAATCAAAATTAGGGTTCTCCTCCCCTTGCAGGTAATTTAAACCAACGTTTAGCTTACCTTCATTTGCGCCAATGAGCGTACTAAATACATCAGAGGCTTTTTCGTATAAATTGTTTGTGATGCCTTGAAACGAAACGGAAACATCGCTGATGAATATTCCTTGAGATAGCAACGATATGGCTTGAAGTTGACGACGTTGCTGATCGGCCAAGCGATAGTTAATTTCTGAAACTACAATCCCTGTGGTGTTGGGAAAGGTAATGTCAAAAACAGGATCGTCTGGTTTAATTAAATTTCCAATAAGCTGGATGTCTACATTGGTAGGTATTTTTCGATTAAAATTGGGGTTATCCACCAAAAGTGCAGGATTAGCCCCGCCAGGAACTTGATAGGTGGCTTCAATATTTAATTGTGCCTCAAGTGGGTCACCTTCCCAGACAATGGTTCCCCCTTGTTTTACAGCGAACTTTTTATCAATTAAACCAAGGTTTTTAAAATTGTATATCCCGTCATATGCGATGAAATCTCCCCAAATATTGAATTTTCCATCTATGTTGGTTTCAATAAGGATATTCCCCGCACCACGACCCGATAAGGTGCTCCCAGAACTTTGGTCTACCACTATCTCAACCTCCGCATTGCGGTTCACGTCTAGATTAAACAACATTTCAAAACCGCGAAAAGCTTCGTCTATGTCGCTAATATCTGCAGTAACAGTTTCTTGTTCTATATCTCCTTTATGAAGAAAATCAATGAATGAAGTGTCAGACAACCCTTTATCTTCTTTCCAAGGAATCACTAAGGTTGTTCCTTCTGCTGTACTTCCTGTAACTTCTAGTGTGAGTAGTTTGGTAGGGCCACTAAAGTTTGCGCGTCCATTTAGATACCCATTCCCATAAAAAAGGGCCTCCGGGTCTTCAGGGCGATCATACACCAACAAACGTTCGCTTTGTGCATCTAAATCCAATTCCCAAGCATTGAAATTATAATGGCGTAATTGACCCGAAAGGATTCCCGTGGTACTGTTTGTGGTATCAAAAAGATTGGCCTTCGGAAAATCGATACTGCGATTGCGAAATAGCACCTGCGTATTATCTCCTAAACCATACCGCACGTTTGTACTAGGAATATAAAGTTCACTTTCTGCTAAGAGGGCATTCCCTTGAAGTTTTAAATCATCAAATGACCCCCATAGGTTGAGTAAACCCGATAGTTTTCCTTCTATGCCTGTAAGTTTATCCTTTCCGAGAGCAGACAAAAAGGCAATATTAAATGCATCAAAATTTAAGTCTAATGAGAGGTTAGGTTGCTCTCCTGCAGTGAATAAAGTACCAGAGCCTTCTAGGGGCGTATCGTTCTCCTGCACTAAACCAAGCTGTATGGGATAGGTTTTTAACTGGGAGCTCCCTTCCATAGCAAAATCAAAATCACCCATTGCTACAGTATTAATCACCAGATCATCTATTGTGAGATTGGCTGCTCGCGTTTGCTGTTCACTGTTCTCGGTTAAATTGATTGAGGCGTTTAACAAACCTGCAAAGTTGAACTTATCGCCTACAGGAAGTGCTTCTGCGAGATCTAGAGATCTTGTTTTCATTTGCAGTGAGTAGTCTTTCTCACTTTGATAATAGCCTTCAAGGCGAAGAAACTGCTCTGCTGAACTTAAGCTAAAATCGGAGAACTGCACGCTTCTACTATTGTTATTATAGCTAAGCGTAGGGCTAGAGTTATCAATAGACCACTTATTTTTCCCGAGGTTTAAATCAATTGTATTGAAGTCAAAACGTGCATTTTCTTCTTCCTGTTGATAGGTGAAATCAATTAAAAAGTCTCTTTTCTCACTCTTTCCAAATTGCCCTGCTAATGCTCCTTTCAGTTGGTTGTTTTCATTTCTCGTGGTCAAAAAAACGTTGGCAAGGGTAAAATTCTTGCCCTCAATTTTCTTGGCTTGAAAGTATGTGATTTCATTGAGGTTTTTTAGAGAGCTCGTAAATGAAATGTCTTGAAAGCGATAGCCTAAATAGGCAATGTAGGGGAGATCAAATTCAAAGTTAGATTGTTCTTGCTGCGCGCTTAATTCTCCCTTAAAACGAATATTTTCTGGTGCAACTACTTTTGGATATAGTGCCTTAACCACCTCTTTATCTAGTGTAAAATCAAAAATTAAGTTTTCATTTTCATTTGGCTGTCCACGCTTTGGCAACAAAAAGGCTTCGCGCAAAGCATTCTCAATTAAAAGCCCTAAAGACGAATACTCAAAATTCCCCTTAAAAACAAAAGGGTGTTCACTTGCTTCTAACTGCTGGACGGTTTTTAGACTTTGATCTTGCTTGAAACGAAAATCGACATTTGAAAAGGCGTGGGTTGCCAATCGGTTTTTAACTGTTATTTGTTTTAGCTTAAGCGCGGTTAGTGCATCTTTATTCCCGCTTATTTGAAGGTCAGAAAACAACCGCACAGCATCGTCTGGTGGTGTCCAACCAAAAGCAGAAAGGTTTAAGCCCTTTATCGTTCCCGACACTTGGTAAGGATGGTCAACTTGGGTTAAATCTTGACGGAACGAAAGCGCAATTGGACTTCGGGAATCTTTTGCAGTAAGTGATAGTGTTCTTTTTTCATTGGTAACTTCACTACTAAATTGAATTGCATTGAATTGTCTTTCATTCCAATAAAAAGAAGTTATTCCACCCTTAGCCTCAAACGTCACCTTAGTATTTGCAGCAAGATTTGCTTGAAGTTGAAGCGCTCCATTTAGGACTAATTCATTGTTTGAATCTACAAGGTTACCTTTTCCAAATTCTGTAAAAATGAGGTTTTGATTGAGTTGCCAGCCCTCTTCTGTTTTATTTGCTGCAAGGTCTATATCTACCACTCCTTCATTCAACCCTATCTTGAGTAAAGATTCTGCTGATACATTATGCGTGTATTTTCCACCTCCACGCACTACTAAATCATTCCAATTGAGCGGCATTAAGGGCAATTGCGACTGCAAGCTGTCTGC
>WTJU01000057.1:18589-19884 GCA_011526285.1 Candidatus Arcticimaribacter sp. | reverse complement strand
CTAAATCATTCCAATTGAGCGGCATTAAGGGCAATTGCGACTGCAAGCTGTCTGCTAAATAAAGTGCTAGATCGTCTTTGTTTAGTGTTATAGTTAATTCTTCTAGTTGGGTGGTAAAATTTTGCGTATCACCGTAATTAATGATGGCGTTACCCGCAATTTTCGTCTGATGTTTCAGCCCTAAATCAAAATCTAATTCTAAGTCAGCTAGGGGTCCTTTGGCCGTAGCTGCTAGTGCTATATTATTATCTGCTGTTTTAATGTATTTACTGGGGAGGAGCGATGTAGCCCATTGACTTTCCTTTACATTCAAATCAATTGCAGCACTATTTAGAAGAGAAGCCATAGAAAAGTCAGGAGTGTCTAGTACTAAATCACCACGAACAAAGGAGGAATTACTTTCTACAAAAAGCTTTTTAAGCGCTAGTTTGTTGGCGGTTAAATAGAGTTGACCACTTAAAGAAGACAGGGGAATCCCTTTATTTCTTTGAAATGACATATTTTCAATAGCTGCTTCAAGCGTATCATTCACATAATCGAGTGCATTTGCGCTCAGGTTAATGGCGTGCAAAGAAGTGCTTGATTTATTGTTTTCATTTTCAAGTAAAAGTTTCCCTCCGTTTAAGCGTAAATGCTCTATTCCTGCATCAAAACGTTTCTTTTGCACATTGTTTCGTTTGAACTTCGTTAAAAATTGCGACAGGTTTGATACTGTGTCATTGGCATAGGTCTTAAGGTACAAAGCAGGCTGATCTATTGTGAGACTGGTCAATTGATACGCTCCTTTCAAAACATCTTCCAATTCTTCGAGATCCATAGAAACAGTGTTGATGTATAACAAACTGTCTTTGCGGTGATCTAATATCAAAATGGCTTGTAAACCAATTTCCCCGTTTAGGTTTATTCTCGCTTTACCAATAGATATATTGGTCGTATACGTTTTATTTATTCGCTGAGTGAGCTGACTTGCCACCTGTGTTTGTACTTTTTCAGACGAAAAAAACAGCCCTAACCCTAAAACCAAAAGGGCTACAATAGCTAGGAGAACAACAAGTATTTTGCGATAATTATTGATGAGAAAACTGTATTTTTACGATTGCATAAAGGTATTAAATGACAGCACAAAAACCATGCTATATTTTAGCCATTGAATCTTCCTGCGATGATACTGCCGCAGCGGTGTTAAAAAACGATGAAGTTTTATCCAATCGAATTGCAAATCAGGCCATTCACGCTGATTATGGCGGTGTTGTTCCCGAGCTTGCTTCACGTGCGCACCAACAAAACATTGTTCC
>WTJU01000057.1:13219-18489 GCA_011526285.1 Candidatus Arcticimaribacter sp. | reverse complement strand
AACCCTAGTTTCATTGAAGAAAATTTAGCCGACTTGTGTGCCGCTATACAATACACATTAATTGAAATCATTTATGCTAAAATTGAATTAGCTGTACAAGAAACGGGAATCAATGAAATTGCCATTGGAGGCGGTGTTGCAGCAAATTCTGGTTTAAGAAATAAGTTAACCGATGAAGGAAAGAAGCAGGGTTGGACAGTTCATTTACCTCCCTTTGCTTACACGACAGACAATGCTGCCATGATAGGAATCGTTGGGTACTTTAAGTACCAGAAAAATGCGTTTGCCTCATTAGAGCAAGCAGCAACAGCACGCTTACCCATTTAATATGGATTTATTTTACTTTCCAGCACTCGATCCCAGCGTTACTACGGTAACTTTTTCTAAGGAAGAAAGCAAACACATAAGCCGTGTATTGCGCAAACAAGTAGGCGACCAACTACGGGCAACAAACGGGAAAGGATTCGAGGCTATTTTAGAACTAATTCAAGTGAGTAATCATCATGTTTTAGGAAAAGTAAATGAGTGCATTGAACACCCACCCCTGCCCTACAAACTTCACCTAGCAATTGCTCCAACAAAGAACATTAATCGTTTGGAGTGGTTTCTAGAAAAAGCCACAGAAATTGGTATTCACAAGATTACTCCCCTAGCATGTGAGCATTCTGAACGGAGGGTAATTAAAACCGAACGACTGGAAAAAATCATAATCGCAGCTTTAAAGCAATCGCAACAATTTTATTTACCAGAACTTGCATCTCTCCAATCTTTCAATGCATTTGTAGCGACTAATCCCAAGGGGTTTATCGCCCATTGTCAGGAAGGTTTTAAAGAAAGCTTTTTCAATGCTGTTACGCCTGAGGGGGAAGTTGTTTTGCTCATTGGACCAGAGGGAGACTTTTCTATGCAAGAAGTAGAACATGCAGTAGCAAAAGGGTACATCCCCGTTTCATTAGGGAATCAGCGGTTAAGAACAGAAACTGCAGCAGTGGTAGGTTGCCACACCGTTGCGCTAAAAGCACAATGATATTTATTCCTATCTTTAGTTTATGAAACCATCACAACTAGCACAAGGCATTGTACAAGCAGTCGTTTATCTCTTATTGATTGTCCTTGGTATTTACACTTTATATCTTTTAAAATCTTTGGTCGTTTATTTGGCCTTTGCCGCTGTGGTCTCCCTTATTGGTCGACCCATCACCTCTTTTTTAAAGACGAAATTGAAATTTAAAGAAGGCTTAGCTGTTGTGAGTAGCATGCTGTTTTTACTGATTTTTATATT
This sequence comes from Candidatus Arcticimaribacter sp., assembly GCA_011526285.1. Taxonomy (GTDB): domain Bacteria; phylum Bacteroidota; class Bacteroidia; order Flavobacteriales; family Flavobacteriaceae; genus Arcticimaribacter. The sequence continues at coordinate 17,207 of WTJU01000057.1, read as the reverse complement.
CGGAATAATTTCACTGTTCATTCCTTTAATACTTCAGCAAGGAGAAAATCTTTCTTTACTGGATGTCAATGCTTTGGAAACAAAAATAACCCGCCTATTTGAAGAAATATCACTCTACTTCAATTGGAATAACGCCAACTGGAAAGCTTGGTTACTTGAAAAAGATTGGATGAGCACGCTAAATTTAAAAGCACTTCCTGAGTTTCTCAATGCACTTCTAGGTTGGGTGAGCGGTTTTACCATTGCACTCTTTTCCATTCTCTTTATTTCATTTTTCTTTTTAAAAGATGCCCAACTATTAGAGCGCTCAGTATTGGTCTTTTTTGATCCAAAAAATCACCAACGCATCAAGAAATCCTTCGATAAAATAAAAGATCTGTTGTCGCGTTATTTCTTGGGTCTCCTCCTCCAAATCAGTATATTATTTGTGATCTACAGCATTGTTTTGGTCATTTTTGGAATCAAAAATGCAGTAATCATTGCTTTTTTGTGCGCGTTGTTAAACCTTATTCCCTACGTAGGACCACTCATTAGTGGAGTTTTGATGTTTATCTTGAGTATGACCGCAAATCTTGAAGCAGATTTTAGTTCAGTTATTCTTCCCAAAAGTATTTATGTTATGATCGGTTTTGTCATCGGGCAATTGGTCGATAACTTCATTAGCCAACCCTTTATTTTTTCAACTTCTGTAAAATCTCACCCCTTAGAAATATTCATTGTCATTTTAGCCGCTGGGCTTTTATTTGGCACTGTTGGATTAATTGTTGCCATTCCTACCTATACCGCCCTGAAAGTAATTTTTAAAGAATTTTACGCCCACAATAGAATTGTTCAATCCCTCACCAAAGATTTATGAAAAAAATCCTTTTATACATCGTTCTAAGCGGAATCTTATGCCCTATAAACAGTAGCTATGGGCAACGTTTGAGCCGCACAGAAAAGAAAATCGTTGAAAAAGTGAAAGCCATGGATGAAGCCTCTATTGATTTTCTTGAAAAAGTAGTCAATATCAATAGTGGAACCATGAATTTAGAGGGGGTGAAAAAAGTAGGCGATGAATTTAGCACCGCTTTTCAAACCATAGGTTTTGAAACAGAATGGATTGAAATGCCGAAAGAGATGAATAGAGCTGGGCATTTGTTTGCACGTATTCAGGGGAAAAAAGGAAAAAAACTATTGCTCATTGGACATCTCGATACTGTATTTGAAGCCGATAGCCCATTTCAAACATTCGAACGCAATGGTACTATGGCCTATGCCCCTGGTGGGAATGACATGAAGGGAGGGAATGTCGTAATTCTCTATGCGCTTAAAGCATTGCATGACTTGAATTTACTGAAAGATGCTACTATAACTGTTGCCTATACAGGAGATGAAGAACGCACAGGAAAACCACTAAGCATCTCACGAAAAGATTTAATTGAAGCGGCAAAAGCCAGTGATATTGCGCTGGGCTTTGAGACCGCTACCGGTTTTAACAATGCCACCATTGCCCGCCGCGGGGCATCTGGCTGGAAAGTAGAAACAGCAGGAAAACGTGCGCATTCCTCTGGGGTGTTTAGTGAACGAACCGGTGCTGGTGCCATTTTTGAACTCTCGCGAATTCTTCATCAGTTTTATAAAGAAGTACGGGGTGAAGAATACCTCACCTTTAATCCGGGAAACATATTGGGAGGAACCTTTGTCAATTATGAAACATTAAAAAGCAGCGGTACAGCTTATGGAAAGAGTAATGTGGTGGCACAGACTGCTGTAGTGCATGGTGGACTGCGTTTTATTTCTGAAACGCAAAAAGAAAATGCAAGAGCAAAAATGCGCGCCATTGTTGATAATCACTTACCCAGCACCAATGCAACCATAACGTTTACGGACAGCTACCCAGCCATGGGTCCTACAGCAGCCAATAAAGCACTGTTAAATGAGTTGAGTGCGGTAAGTGAAGCATTAGGTTTTGGTGAAGTTGAGGCCTATGATCCTGGAAGACGAGGGGCTGCTGATATTTCTTTTGTGGCCGACTATGTTTCTGGTTTAGACGGATTAGGTAGTATGGGAACTGGTGCTCACACCCCACAAGAGACAGTAGACTTAGCTACCTTCAATGCCTTGATTCAACGTACTGCAGTATTTATTTACCGTTTAACAAGAGATTAACGGAACCGAGCTAAATTGTTTTGCTGCTCCTCAATGGCAGCAATAAATTCATTTTTCATTCTTTGCAGGAGCTCTTTTACCGATAACACATCTTGAATGGAAGTCACCCCCTGCCCTGCAGACCATATGGTCTTCCAAGCTTTAGCTTCGGCTTTCGCAGCATCTAGTTCATGGCCAAAATCAATTTTCTTGTGCTGTCCCCACATTTCTTCTGTAATGCCCATTGCTTCTAAACTAGGACGCAAGAAGTTTGCGCTAACTCCAGAAACCGCGGCAGTGTAAACAATATCACTAGCATTGCTATCTATAATCATTTGGCGATAGCCATCATCTGCATTTGATTCTTTTACATTGATAAAACGAGTGCCCATATAAGCCAAATCAGCGCCCATTTGTAAGGCCGAAGCAACATCGCGCCCATTAGATATACACCCAGAAAGTAGTATGGTTTTATCAAAAAAGGAACGGACCTCTGCCACCAAACTCATAGGATTGGTTATGCCTGCATGACCACCAGCTCCAGCAGCCACAACAATCAAACCGTCAACGCCTGCTTGCGCGGCCTTTTCGGCATGGCGCTTTTTAATCACATCGTGAAAAACTTGTCCGCCATAGCTATGTACAGCATCCACCAGTTGCGAAACTGCACCTAAAGAAGTTATGATTAATGGAACTTTGTGTTTAATACAAACTGCTAAATCGGCCTCTAGTCGCGGATTGGTGTGATGAACAATTAAATTCACCCCAAATGGAGCAGCTTTCTTCCCCGTTTCAGCCTCAAAAGCGGCTAAGGCGTCTTTTATTTCGATGACCCACGACTCAAAACCATCGGTGGTTCTTTGGTTGAGCGCAGGAAAAGTACCCACAATTCCTTGCTTACAACATTCTATAACTAATTGTGGTCCCGAAATTAAAAACATGGGAGCAGCGACAACGGGCAATTGAAGTTGATCGATAAATGCTGCTTTCATTGTATTTTATTTTTTGAGTAAAAGCGTCCACTCAAACGAAAAAGTAGACACACGTTGTCCGTCTTGGTTAATTCCGGTAGAATCTAACCACACCGTTTGTGGTTCTCCGGTTGAAATGAGGGTATCAATGGCGCGTTTGGCTTCTTCTCCTTGATCACATGTAAAATTGATACGACCCGTAGCTTTCTTTGAAAAATTGGCTTTGTTGTTTAGTACCAACATAGAAATTTCACGTCCAGATTTTCGAATTTGATCGGTGAGTAATATCCCGGTAGGGAATTCTGCAGCCATTCCCTGAACAGCCCAAAACATAGAGTTGTAAGGGTTTTGATTAATCCATCGGTGCTTTATACTTGCGGTTGCCCCTTTTTCGTCGAGGTGAGTTAACCGAACGCCAGTTAACCAAGCTGCTGGTAGTCTAAATAAGGTAAATAGCGTATACTTAAAATATTTCATTCCAATTCAATAAAGCCACAAGATAGCTGTTATTTAAACCATTAAAAAGTTTTTAAAAGCAAAAGTTCTTGTTCAAAAAATCAATATCATATACGTACTAAAACCACTATCTTGCTGTTTCAAAATCATTGAGATTGAACACACAACAAACTCCTTTCAGATCTACTTATTTAGCGCTTTTATTCCTTTTAATGGTTGGCGGCTTTGCACAGGCACAATCAAAAAATGAAGTAGTCACACGAATTGAACCACCTCATTGGTGGACAGGGTTTAAAAACCAAGAATTACAATTGTTAGTGCATCATCAAACTATTGCTCAATGCACCGTAAAAATCAATAAAAAAGGGGTACGCATAGTCAAAACAACACCGGGTGATAGTGAAAATTACCTATTCATTGACTTAATCATA
>WTJU01000057.1:0-13119 GCA_011526285.1 Candidatus Arcticimaribacter sp. | reverse complement strand
TTTACAGCCCTTTGGTCTTCGCCATTATTAACCAACGATATGCCACAGCAGTCCTACCACGGGTATGCTATGACTAATTTTTATGAAGTTGATCCGCGTTTTGGGTCATTAGAAGCGTACCTCACTTTGGCAAAAGAAGCGCAGAAAAGAGGCATAAAACTAATCATGGATCAAGTGGCCAATCATTGTGGTTTAAACCACTGGTGGATGAAAGATCTCCCCTTTTCCAATTGGGTGAACTACCAAGATCGATTTACGTCTGGCCAACCTATCATTAACTCCAACCACCGCAGAACCACCAACCAAGATTTATATGCCTCGCGCTACGACCAAGAGCGAATGAATCAAGGCTGGTTTGTAAAAGAAATGCCAGATTTAAACCAACGCAATCCCTTTCTCGCTAACTATCTCATTCAAAATAGTATCTGGTGGATAGAAATGCTTCAACTTGGCGGGATACGTCAGGACACCTATCCCTATCCAGACAAAGTATTTATGCAACAATGGGCAGGCGCAATTATGCGAGAATACCCCAATTTTTCTATTGTAGGAGAAGAATGGAGTTATAACCCACTACTCATTGCCTATTGGCAGCAAGGGCAAAATAATAACGATGGCTATTCCTCTAATCTAACCCACAGTATGGATTTTGCGCTGCAGAAAGCTATCCAAGATGGATTAACAAACGAAGAAAGCTGGGGCACTGGTCTCATTGAAATTTATGAAGCAATCGCCAATGATTTTGCCTATGCTGATCCCAATAGACTACTTGCTTTTTTAGACAACCATGACATGGATCGTGCATTTACCCAATACAAAGAACAACCCAAATTATTAGAAATGGCCTTAGCCACACTGCTGGTTTTACCGCGCGTGCCACAAATTTATTACGGTACAGAAATTTTAATGGAAAATACCGCTACCCCCCACGACCACGGACGCATTCGTACAGATTTCCCTGGAGGATGGAAAGGAGACAGCATTAATGCTTTCAATGGACATGGACTAAAACAGACACAGCTTGAAATGCAAACAACGCTTGCAAAATTGTTGCACTACCGAAAAGGCAGTCAAGCAATACAAAAAGGAAACATGATTCATTTCGCGCCGCATGACGGGATTTATTTACTCTACCGCAACTATAAAGGTGAATCCGTCGTACTTATACTGAATAAAAATAAAAAAGAAACAACGCTCGATCTCAAACGTTTTGACGAACTAAAGCTTCAAGGAAAAGCGCTGTGGAATGTCATGAATCAAACCAAAATCGTTTGGAAAGACACCCTACAACTTAACCAATCAGGGGCTTACTTATTTTCCACGATGAAAAACAACCAATGAAATATAAAATATCCTTGCTACTATTTCTGACCACTACCCTAGCGTTTGGACAGTTTAACTTCACCAAACAATTCAACACCCTGAATGCGGGGCAACGACTAGAATTATCAATCCCATTTAGTGACCATCTTGGCAATACAGCAGATTTACCTGTTATTCTACTAAAAGGTACAGAAGAAGGCCCCGTTTTTACTTTTTTAGCGGGCGTTCATGGGTTTGAAGTATCGCCAATTATTGCTGTTCAAAAACTAGTACAAGAAATAGATCTGACTCAATTAAAAGGCACTTTGATTGTGCTACCAATCAGCAATCCAGGTTCTTTCTACAACCGTACACCTTATAAAAATCCACAAGACAACACCAATCTTAACGGGGCATTCCCAGGAAAAAAAGAGGGTAGCATTACATTAAAAATTGCCCATTTCATCACAACCAACATCATTCCTTTGAGCGATGTTTTCTTAGACATTCACAGTGGTGATGCGCCTGAAGATCTTATTCCTTTTGTATGCTATTATAACAACAAACGCCAAAAAGAAAATACTGCGGTAGCCAAAAAATTATCAGAAGTAAGTGGATTTCAATACATCGTTTCGTATCCCTACACCATATCAGACACTGAGCCAGCAAAATATGCCTTTAAACAAGCTGTTCAAGACGGTAAAATTGCGTTGAGTATCGAGAGTGGAAAATTTGGAGTAGTAGAAGATGAAGCAGTTGAATTAACCCGGCAAGGAGTTTTAAATATGCTTAATGCAATGGATATGTATCCCAAAAACACTTCGCCGCACCTCAACCCTATTTATTTGAACCACCAACGCTATACGAGCGCTAAAATGAGTGGACTATTTTACAGCAAGCACAAAGCTGGGGATTACGTGGAAAAAGATGAACTAATTGGCTACACCACCAATGCTTTTGGTAAAACCATTGAAGAACACCGTGCACCACAAGCGGGAATTATTTTATATATGCTTGCAACGCCTGCTGTAAATAAGGGTGATAATATTGCCTGTGTAAGTGCGGCTGTAGAAGAATAAATGGTAGAGAAAGTGATTCCTTAGTTCCCCTTAAATCACACGATTTAATCCCTAGAACATCACAATATACTACTTATCTGTTCTAATATACTTATTGCCAAAAGATTAAAATAACACCGTCAAGTGTATTTAAGCTGATATTTTATTAGCTTTGTGACTCTTATTAACTAGACTATTTAGAAATGAAAAAATTATCAATTACATTGATGTTGTGTCTTGTAGGCGCAGTATCGTTTGCCCAAACTTCGGCAAACCCATGGCAAGTTTCTCTTGGTGTGACCATGCCCTCTGTAAATAGTGACATAACTTATCGTGGAGGATCTGTTTCTTCTGACGATTTGAGTGCCGCAATTGGCGGGCCGAGTGCATCGGTTTACAGAAAAGTTTTTAAAGGCCTCTCTATTGGTGGTCAATTAGCATTAGGAACCTTAAACAATGAAGGGGGTAATGACTTTGAATTCTTTAGCTGGCATGCTGGATTAAAGTATGGTATCAACTTCGATGAAAAGGTAAGCCCTTACCTTAAAGCAGGGGTTTTTGGAGAAACTTCACTTCAAAATGGTACTGATGCTGCATCAAGATTTACAGATTACTCAAACTTTGGCGCTGTAGGGATAGATTACAGCTTAAATGATAAAATGGGTGCTTTTGTAGAATATTCTTTTGGAAAGATTACTGAAAATCCAGAAGTAAACTACAGCCTTATATCACTTGGGGTTAGCTATGACTTTGGTGTTGGAGATACAGACAAAGACGGAGTTAACGACAAGAAAGACAAGTGTCCAGACGTTCCTGGCTTGAAAGAGTTTGAAGGATGTCCTGATACTGACGGAGATGGTGTTCCAGACCCACAAGATGATTGTCCTGAGGTTGCTGGTCCTGCTGAAAACAATGGTTGTCCTGATACTGACGGAGATACTGTTTTAGACAAAGACGACGCTTGTCCAGAAGTTGCTGGATTAGTAGCGTTAGGTGGATGCCCAGATGCTGATGAAGATGGAATTGCAGACAAAGATGATGAATGTCCAGATGTAGCTGGTCCTGCTGAAAACAATGGATGCCCATGGCCAGATACTGATAATGACGGGATTGCTGATAAAGATGATGCTTGCCCAGAATTATCTGGTAAAGGTGAAAACGGATGTCCTATCTTAACAGATGAAGTACTTTCTACCATCAACCAAGTAGGAGACAATATCTTATTCGCTTCTAACAGTTCAAAAATCCAAGGTGAAGCTTCAATGGCTGCATTGGAAAACATCAAAAAGATTTTAGATGAGATCCCAACAGGATCTATCGTGATTGAAGGACATGCTTCTGCTGACGGACGTGAAGACTACAACCAAAAACTCTCGTTAAAGCGTGCAGAATCTGTACGTGACAAACTAATTGAGTTGGGTGTAGATGCTGCTCGTTTAAGCGTGAAAGCAATGGGCGAATCTCAGCCTCTCAACGGAGATGATTCAGACCTAGCAAACAACCGTAGAGTTGAGTTTTACAAGCAGTAAACACTACTTTACCAAATAATAAAAGAGCCGGGTTTACCCGGCTTTTTTTATTGCAATAAGGTGACTAGCTAAAGCGCCATTGCGGCATACATTCATCAAAAACAAAGGATAAAACTCGGTCTGATTAACGATAAGAATAACCCCTTACTCACATTGCGTTGTTGTTACGCGTATACTTTGTTGCGCTTGTTTTATTTTTTGATAGGCTGCTGTAGTCGTATCTGTAACTAGAAAACGAAAAAGCACAAGGCCTTTAGTTGCTTTGGGTTTAATTTGAGTAACTCCTAGCGGAGCACACGCATCCACCTCTTTGTCGTACAAGTAAAGTTGAAATTTATCGTCGTTTAACGCATCACTATTTTGTACATAAAAATTAACCGTATTGGGCAAGTAGAGTGCCACAGACCAGTAGCTATCAATTGAAACATCTGCTTCAATCAAAAGCGGCCCATTTGTTAAGTCATAAAAACGAGTACTGTATAAAAAGTCAGGATTTGGTTTGACTACAAAACGACTGGTATCATCTGGGAGCTTTGCGTGTTTTAACGTGTTTTCCTTTCCACCAATTTTATATTTAGCCCCAAGAAATAATAGTTGCGGATAGTAATGAATAAAGCCTTTATAACCCATGAAAAAACCAAAGAGTACAAACAAGCCATATAGCGTCAACTTTTTAATCATAAATCAACTCTTTTGATTGTGGGTAATTTAACCTTATCTCTATTGGAGTATAGTGCTTTTGAGGGCTTGTAGATTCGCAAAAGCAAATTAACCTGTTGTTCACCTTCTGTTGGCAAATAGTTCTTTTGGTGTTTTTCTTGTCCTCCTAATTGAATAGTATAGTGCTGTTTTAACGAATCATTGTAGTTAATATTCACCTGATTATAAGAATAACGATCTTCCTTATTGGGCATCAAAAAGTGATCTTCCCCATAGAGTGTGATGCTCCAATAGGCTGCGTCGAAGGAAATCCCTTCCAGAATATAGCTATTGTTGGCGTATAGGGGATTTCCGTCTTGATCTTGATTTGCAATAAAGTAAATGGCTTCAGAATCTTTAAGTGCGAATAGACCAATACGCCCAATAAATGCGCGTTGCAGGTCATTTTTTGCCAAATCCATCGCGGCAAAATAGGACCATTCAGCATTTTTAAGGGTAAGTGATTTATTTTGCCCTACCGCTTGAATAGAACGGTTTGCCCAAACAATACCAAGCGATATTCCTATGAACAAAAATAAAAGGGAATAAAAAAGATTTTTCAAAACCACCGATTTGATCCAATATAAGAAAAAGACCCTGAGTGAACAGCGGTTGTGAGAATAAAGTTGGCGAAAAACCAATTGGTATTAACTACAAAAAAACCCTCAAAAGAAAAGGCAAATGAGGGTTTAATGTGATCGCGATAGGATTCGAACCTATGACCGTCTGCTTAGAAGGCAGATGCTCTATCCAGCTGAGCTACGCGACCAAATTATGTCGGGGTGGCAGGATTCGAACCTGCGACCTCCTGCTCCCAAAGCAGGCGCGATGACCGGGCTACGCTACACCCCGAAAACGTCGAACAAACGACGTAATTCTTGCGGAGAGACCGAGACTCGAACTCGGGGAACACTTACGCGTTCACAGATTAGCAATCTGCTGCATTACCACTCTGCCACCTCTCCATACCTGTAATCAAACAGGTGTGCAAATGTAATTCTAAGCGATTAAATACACAACCAATTAATAAATTTTCTCATCCTTTTACTCAGGATATTCCACCCGTAATTGATAAATGTTAACCAGCTTATTTAGCAATACTTTTTTAACTGTCTCAATTTCAGCTAATGTAATATTTGCATTAATGAATTGCTTCTCCTCCATCTGAGTATCAATAATTTTAGTCACAAAATTTTCTAAGGACTCTTTTGTCGGTTCTTTAATGCTTTTTGAAGCTGCTTCAACTGCGTCTGACATCATCACCACAGCGGTTTCTTTTGAGAAGGGTTTTGGTCCACTATAAGTGAAGTCCGAAAGCGCTACCTCAGGATCAATTTCTTGTTGTTTCTTGTAAAAATAATACACTTTAGATGTCCCGTGGTGGGTACGAATAAAGTCAATCACCCGATCGGGTAAATTATATTTTTTGGCAAGCTCAATACCATCAATTACATGATTGATGATGATGCGTGCACTCTCTCTTGGAGAAAGGTCATCATGCGGAGAGACCGAACCTTTTTGATTTTCAGAAAAAAAGTTAGGCCGATTTATCTTCCCTATATCATGGTACAATGCACCAACCCGTGTAAGTAGAACATCAGCCTCTATTGCATCGGCAGCAGCTTCGGCTAAATTTGCCACCTGCAATGAATGATGAAAAGTACCAGGAGCCTTGTTCGACAACTTTCTAAATACTGCCGAATTAGTATCTGACAATTCTAACAATGAAACATCAGAAACTAAACCAAACACCTTTTCATAGAGGTAAATTAATGGTTGCACAAAAAGGGTCAATAAACCATTAATTACAAAGAGTCCAAACACCAAGAAACTTATAGATTGTACATCTCCATTTCGGATAATGAAAAAGGAAAAGTAACCCAATAAGTAAATAAGTGTAATTTGAAAGACTGTCAAAAATAAATTGGCTCGTTTATACAGCTCATCAGCACTTAAAATGGTTACGATACCTGCCAAAATTTGAAGTACAACATATTCAAAGCTATTTGGAACAATAAACCCAATAAGCAATACCGTTAAAACATGCACAAAAAGACCTAAACGAGGATCAAAAAAGGCCTTTGTCACCAAAGGGAATATACAAATGGGTAAAGCATAAATGAAGGACGGATTAAACTTGATTAAAGTGGTACTTAACCCTACCATCAATAGAAGATTGAAGAACAAAAATGTCATTTGCGTATTGTCTTCAAAAATATTTCGACGATACTGATAAATGAATAACATCAAAATAACCAGTAAAACAATTACCATGATGGTGTAGCCCAATACTGTCCATAAATTACTTCCAGCACGATTATTCTCTGCAGAGAATTGTTGTTTTAATGAACGTAATTTTTCCAGTTTAGCACCGTCTACCAGGGCATTTGCTGAGATTATTTTCTCACCCTTCCTCACCAAACCACGTGTGAGCGATATTGTGGCATAAAGTTCTTCTCTAGCACGTTCGCTATAAGAGGCATTATAACGAAGATTAGGCTCTAGTAACTCAAAAAACAGATTATAATACGATTTACTGTACCGTTTGTATCCTTGATCAACAGCACCATCTAAATAATCAGAAAGTTCATTAAGATTGATTAGGGAAGAAAATGGAACATCGCGCTCTGAACGTCCATCAACCAAGGCAGTTGTTCTGCCCCCACTGTGGACATAGTTAATGGGTAAAACCCCCTTGTCATAAATACTTTTGAGTAACTCTATGCCATAGTCATAGTAACGTTGATAACGTGATGTTTGAGGTCGAAGAGGAAAATAGTTTTTGAAATTTATTGTGTAAGCCTCAAGAACTTCTGGTGCTACCGTAGCATCAACATCAAAATAAGTGATCGCCTCTTGCCTTAATTGTTGTTTTTCTTCCTGCACTTCTTCTTCACTTTTGATAATAGCAAAATCAAAAGGAGAATAAAGTGTTTCATAAGACCAAGTTTCTCCAGGCGTAAATTCGAAAGCAAACTGAGATTTAATTGGAAAAACATAAACAATAAAAAATACGCCAAAGGTGCACAGCAAACTCTTATAAATAATTCCTTGGTAGTTGTAAAAAAGACTGAGCAATTTCCTCATATACGGCTTGGTTTCTTCTTGTTTAAAGATACATTAATCTAGAGAATGTTTAGGGAAACTTCAAATTCTTAAAATCTACCCTCAGGTTGACTGAATTTCCCTATTTTTGGACTAGTCTTTTAGAAAAAACTAACCACATTGAAGTACGGCATTTGCCCGCTTGGGCTTGTTCCTTTACGAAAAGAAAATGACCACAAAAGTGAGCTTGTGTCGCAGGTACTTTATGGGGATTGCTTTAAAATTATTGATGAACGAAAAGACTGGTTTAAAATTCGCCTTCAATGGGATAGCTATGAAGGATGGATTACACAAAATCAAGCACACATAATCCAAAAGGAAGCATATACAGCTATTCAAAAACAACCTTTTCTTGGCAGTGCTCACTTAATAGACTTTGTTCATTTACCTTCAAAAGAGATATTCCCAATTCCCTTGGGCAGTGATCTTCGAGGTCTTTCACTGGTAGATCATACTGTAGACGAATTACCGCAACCGGTGTCGATCAATAAAGAAGCTATAGTCCAAACCGCCTACCAATACCTTCATGCCCCCTACCTTTGGGGAGGAAAAACCCCTTTGGGAATTGATTGTTCTGGCTTGACACAAATGGTATATAAAATACACGGAATACAACTCAACAGAGATGCTTCCCAACAAGCAAAACAAGGAACCACATTAAGCTTTATTGATGAAAGTGAACCCGGTGATCTTGCCTTTTTTGACAACAAAGAAGGTGACATCATCCATGTAGGAATTCTACTTCAAAATCACTTTATACTTCACGCACACGGTAAAGTGCGTATAGACCGAATTGATCAAACGGGAATTTTCAATGCCGAAAAACAAACCCATTCCCACAAACTTCGTTTGATTAAATCTTTGCTATAAAAAAACCCCTCCGTTATGGAGAGGTTTTAGTACTTGTAATTTGCAGTTGTTTACTGCTCATATTTATCTACGATGGCCTTCATTGCCATAAATCCTTCATTGTCTCCAATAGTACCGTAAATATTTCTCAATGTTTTAACGGCTTCTAAGTTAGATTCATCAAGTGCAATTAAGCTTTTCAAAACAGGAACACATTCCAAATAAAGTTGCTCACGCTTAGCTTTCAATTCGTCATACTTAGCATTATCCGCTCTTGAAGTCCCTAAAGAGTTCATTTGATCAACAATGCTTGACTCGTCTTCAAGAATTAGCGCAACGAGGTTTAGGTAAGCATTTTCCATTTTAGGATCTAACTCAATCGCTTTTTCATAAAATTCACGCGATTTTATCTTATCTCCAGTTTCGCTATTTACAACCCCAAGGTTAAAATACAAAACAGCATTATTAGGGTCCTGCTCTAACGCTTCAATAATTAGTTCTTGGTAGCGTTCACGTTCGCCCAACTCAATATAGATATTGGCTTCTGTAAGAATTAAACCAACATCTCCTGGGTTTGCACTTCGCGCATCTTTCACCGCTTTAATCGCATTGTCTTTTTGCCCCAATTGGTTATAAATCAAAGCGATATTCTTTACGATCTCCGGATACTTAGACTCGCTTTCTTCCTCACGTGCATTGGTGTATGATTTTGATTTTTGATAAATACCATACTCAGTTGCAGAAACTTCAGATTCTTGGCCAGTGGCTACTTCAGTTACATAATATTTGGTTACAACACCTGTATAATTGATGTCGCGAAGAATAATGTAACGTTCTAAAGCTAGTGGATAATCAGAACCATTTACTGCATTAGTAGCAGCATAGTAAAGATAGTCTTCATTGGCCTCAGGGTCCATTTGATACGCCAAAAATAAATTGTTCGATGAAGCGATAAAATCTTTAGCCTCAGACTGTTCAATTGCCGCATTTACAATATCAGAGGTCAATTGCTGCATTTCTGCACCTAAATCGGTTTTTATAGCGCTATTCCCCTCTGCAAGTTTTAAATTGTCATAAGCCACTTTAAATGCTTTATCCAAACGGGCAATCTTACCTAAAAGGAGGTGATATTGCGTTTTTATTTTGGTATCAGCAGTACCTTCAAACAAAGCTTTATTGGCTTCAAGTGTAGCTTTAGCCTCGTCTACCTTGGATGCTTTAAACTGCTTTTGAGCTGCCTTCAACTCTTTTTTTTGCGCAAACCCTACTGTTAGCGCAAGCCCTAAGAAAAGGGTAAATAATTGTTTCATGGGTTGTTTAGTTATATTTAGTCTTAATTATTCAATATTCGTGCCAGCGGCAGGAGTTTCTCCTTCTGTTTCTTGGCCTTCTTCAATAGAATCTTCTTCTTTCATTACCTTCGCTACAGCAGCAATACTATCGTCTCCTTTAAGATTGATTAGTTTAACTCCTTGCGTTGCGCGGCCCATAACACGTAAAGATTCTACACTCATACGGATAGCGATTCCAGATTTATTGATGATCATTAAATCGTTCTCATCGCTAACATTTTTGATGGCAACCAGTTCGCCCGTTTTATCAGTAACAGAAATGGTTTTAACCCCTTTACCGCCTCGGTTAGTGGTACGATAATCTTCTAACGAAGAACGTTTTCCGTAACCATTGGCAGAAACAACGAGAATATCTGTAGAAGCGTCACTTACAGAAACCATTCCTACCACCTCGTCTTGAGGGCCATTAAGAGTAATCCCGCGAACACCAGAGGCATTTCTTCCCATCGGACGCGTTTTTCCTTCTTCAAATCGGATTGCTTTCCCCGATTTAACAGCCAGTAAAATCTCACTTTCCCCGTTGGTTAATTTTGCTTCTAGCAGCTCATCACCATCTTTCACAGTAATTGCGTTAATCCCATTGGCACGCGGACGCGAATACTGCTCAAGCGATGTTTTCTTCACTTGCCCTTGCTTGGTGGCCATAATCACATAATGATTATTAATGTATTCTTCGTCTTTTAAATCTTGCGTATTGATGAAAGCTTTTACCTTATCGTCTTGTTCAATATTGATGAGGTTTTGAATTGCTCTTCCTTTGGCTGTTTTAGAACCCTCTGGAATTTCATAAACCCGCATCCAGAAACACTTACCTTTCTGAGTAAAGAACAACATGTATTGATGGTTGGTACCAACAAATAAATGCTCTAAAAAGTCTTCGTTTCGGGTGGTAGAGGCTTTTTGTCCTACTCCTCCCCTGTTCTGTGTTTTATATTCCGCCAGCGGAGTTCGTTTAATATAACCTGCGTGTGAAATTGTCACGACAACTTTCTCATCTGGAATCATATCTTCAATGCTAAAGTTTCCACCTGCATATTCGATATTGGATCGACGTTCGTCTCCGTATTTATCTTTAATCTGCTCTAGCTCCTCTTTGATGATGGTCATACGACGCTCTTTTTTATCGAGGATGTCTTTTAAATCAGCAATAGTTTTCACCAATTCATCATATTCACCACGCAGTTTGTCTTGCTCGAGACCGGTGAGCTGTCGCAAGCGCATTTCTACAATTGCTTTGGCTTGAATTTCAGTCAGTTCGAACTTAGTCATCAACTTGGCACGGGCCTCTTCAGCGTTAGAAGAAGCGCGAATCAAGGCAATCACTTCGTCAATATTATCTGAAGCAATAATTAACCCTTCAAGAATATGAGCGCGTTCTTCAGCCTTTTTCAACTCGAATTGTGTTCTTCGCACCACCACATCATGACGGTGTTCAACAAAATGATGAATCAGCTCTTTTAAGTTCAATAATTTAGGACGCCCGTTAACGAGTGCAATATTATTAACGCTAAAAGAAGACTGTAAAGCAGTGTACTTATAAAGTTTATTGAGCACAATATTTGGGATTGCATCACGCTTCAAAATGTACACAATACGCATTCCCTTTCGGTCAGACTCATCGCGGATATTTGATATACCCTCAATTTTCTTGTCGTTTATCAAATCAGCTGTTTTGCGAATCATTTCAGCTTTATTGACTTGATAAGGAATTTCATTCACTATAATACATTCCCTTCCATTCACCTCTTCAATATTGGCTTTGGCACGAAGCACTACGCGCCCGCGACCTGTATGGAAGGCATCACGCACCCCATCATAACCATAAATTGTACCACCAGTAGGGAAATCGGGTGCTTTGATGTATTGCATTAAATCGTCAATACTGATATCGGTATTGTCGATGTATTGGATGGTTCCATCAATAACTTCCGTTAAGTTGTGCGGAGGCATATTGGTTGCCATACCTACTGCAATTCCTGAGGCTCCGTTTATAAGCAAATTGGGAACACGTGTAGGCAGAACAGTTGGCTCCTTTAACGTATCATCAAAATTTAACTGGTGATCTACAGTGTCTTTATCAATATCAGCTAAGAGGTCTTCAGACATCTTTTGCATTCGTGCTTCCGTATAACGCATCGCCGCTGGGCTATCGCCGTCAACAGAACCAAAGTTACCCTGCCCGTCAACCAATAAGTAGCGTAAGCTCCATTCTTGTGCCATACGCACCATAGTATCATAAACAGAGGTATCTCCGTGGGGGTGATACTTCCCTAGAACTTCCCCAACAATACGTGCAGATTTCTTGTATGCCGAGGAAGAACGAATTCCTAACTCATGCATTCCAAAAAGCACTCTTCGGTGAACTGGTTTTAAACCGTCACGAACATCTGGTAATGCGCGTGACACTATGACAGACATCGAATAATCGATGTACGCCGATTTCATTTCATCTTCAATATTGATCGGGATGAGTTTTTCTCCTTCAGCCATAATGAAATTTGGTCTTTATGTGTAAATGCTAAAATAACCAATTAGTGGGCTTATACACTACCTTGCAAAAGAATTTCTCTGCGATTTATTAACACTCTTTTTGAATAAAAAAAGCATTAAAATTTACTTGCTATACCTTTGATTTATGG
Source organism: Candidatus Arcticimaribacter sp. (assembly GCA_011526285.1). GTDB lineage: Bacteria > Bacteroidota > Bacteroidia > Flavobacteriales > Flavobacteriaceae > Arcticimaribacter. The sequence continues at coordinate 586 of WTJU01000057.1, read as the reverse complement.
AGATTTTTTTGTCTATTAGCTACAGTAAGCCCGAGATTGGAATGATGTTTGGGATGATGAAGAAGATAAAATCAAAAAAAAATGGATGACAACTTTTCTCCACGTGTAAAAGACGTTATTTCTTTTAGCAAAGAAGAGGCCCTAAGATTAGGGCACGACTATATTGGAACAGAACATTTGATGCTAGGGATTTTACGCGACGGTGGCGGTAAAGCCATATCTATCCTTAACGCTATTGAAGTTGACTTGGACAACCTAAGACGCAAGGTTGAAATTCTTAATCCAGCCTTACTCGACAACAACCGTTTAGAAAACACCAAGCGTAACTTGCACCTCACGCGACAAGCCGAGCGAGCATTGAAAACTACCTTCTTAGAAGCCAAGCTTTTTCAAAGTGATTTAATTGACACCGTTCATTTACTGCTTTGCATATTGCGCAATGAAAATGATCCTACCACAAAACTTCTAGCAAAACTAGACGTTACCTATGATTTGGTAAAAGAGCAATTCAAAATTATGCTTACCAATGATTCCGACTATCTCGACGTATCTGGATCATCTTTCCCAGAAGAGAAAGACGATGATG
>WTJU01000047.1:29458-34072 GCA_011526285.1 Candidatus Arcticimaribacter sp. | reverse complement strand
TTTTGTGCAAAGATAGTAAATGGGCGAGTATTCTTGGCGTTTTGACGAAATCTAAACTATCTTTAAGCCGCTAAAACGTTTGCATTGCAAGAAGGGATAGTTTATCGTTCTACAGGAAGCTGGTACTGGGTCAAAAGCAGTACTGGTCAATTCTACGATTGCCGCATTAAAGGGAAATTTCGTCTCAAGGGCATCAAGCATACCAACCCCATTGCTGTGGGTGATCATGTGCGCTTTTCCCTCTACACCGAAGGCGAAGAAACCAAAGGTACCATTGAGGAAATCCTCCCTCGTGAGAATTACATTGTTCGTCGTTCGGTCAACCTCTCCAAGCAAACCCATATCATCGCCTCTAATATTGACCAAGCCTTGTTGTTGATTACCCTCAACAATCCGCCCACCTTTTTTGCCTTTATCGATCGTTTTCTAATTACTGCACAAGCCTACCAAATTCCAGTGATTTTGGTGTTCAATAAAATGGATACCTATAATGAAGACGAGCTGGCCGAAGTGCAATGGATGAAATCTATCTACAAAGTCCTTAATTACCCCTGCCATGAAATCTCCTGTTTTGAAGCAAAAGATGTCGCAAAAATAGAAGCCCTTATGCGGGGAAAAGTATCCATGTTTTCAGGACACAGCGGGGTAGGGAAATCGACCTTACTCAACGCCTTGGCACCAAAACTAAATTTACGTACCGCCGAAATCTCTGCCCAACACCAACAAGGGCAACACACCACCACCTATGCCGAAATGTTCGACCTCTCAGAACAAGTAAGCATCATTGACACCCCCGGTATTAAAGGCTTTGGGGTGGTAGATATGCAGGCCGAAGAATTAGGGAACTACTTCCCCGAGTTTTACGCCCTTAAAAGCGACTGTAAGTTTAACAACTGCTTGCATGTAGACGAACCCCATTGCGCAGTAAAACAGGCAGTAGAAGAAGAAACCATTGCCCCCTCCCGCTACGATAGTTACCTACAATTGTTAGAAGAAGATACCCCTTATAGAAACTAAGTATGCGAGTAGTTATTCAACGTGTGAGCGAAGCAGCCGTTCGTGTAGACGGTAAAATAGTCGGAGAAATCAAACAGGGCCTTATGGTTTTATTGGGCATAGAAACCGCCGATACCGAAGAAGATGTAGATTGGCTTCTAAACAAAACCCTTAACCTCCGTATTTTTAACGATACCGATGGGGTGATGAACATCTCCTTACTCGATGTGGAAGGCGAACTGTTGGTCATTAGTCAATTTACCTTAATGGCCGCCACAAAAAAAGGCAATCGTCCGTCCTATATTCGTGCCGCCAAACACGAACAAGCCATTCCCCTCTACGAAAGTTTTTGTGCCAAAGCCCAACAACTGCTCGGAAAAACCGTACAAAAAGGCAGTTTTGGTGCCGACATGAAAGTTTCCCTCATTAACGATGGCCCAGTGACCATACAAATTGATTCGAAGAATAGGGAATAGGGTGGGTTATAGAATATTCACCTCCGCTTCAAGTGCAATCCCAAAAGTAGTTTTTACCCTAGCTTGAATTTCTTGGGCGAGTGCGAGGATGTCTTTCCCACTTGCGTTCCCGTGATTCACCAACACTAATGCTTGGTGCTCATGAACACCAGCATCACCTTGGCGTTTTCCTTTAAAGCCCAAAGTGTCAATCAACCAGCCCGCAGGGACTTTTACTGTACCGTCTGCTTGCGGGTAGTGAGGCAGCGCTGGGTAGCGTTGGTACAGGGTGTCAAAATCATTTTTGGAGAGTACAGGGTTTTTAAAAAAACTCCCACTATTACCCAAAACTGCAGGGTCCGGCAATTTGCTTTGCCGAATGGCGATCACAGCTTTTGCAATGCTTTGTGGACTGGGTGGTGTGTCTCCCAGCGCTGTGGTAATCGCACCATAGCTGGTTGCCAAACGGTGCTTATCCTTCGTTAAGCGAAAGCGCACCGAACAAATAACATACTCATCTTTCCCGCGGGTTTTAAAATAGGAAGAGCGGTAGCCAAACGCCGCTTGCTTTAAGTCAAAATCTTGTAGGCGCAAGTCTTTGCGATGCAAGGCCGAACAACCAGCAAAAACATCTTTTAGTTCAACACCATAAGCACCAATATTTTGAATGGGAGCAGTACCTACATTCCCCGGAATGAGCGATAAATTTTCTAAGCCACCATAGCCTTGTGCCAACGTCCAACACACAAAGTCGTGCCAGTTTTCGCCTGCTTGGGCTTCTACCACCACCTCGTTTTCGTTTTCCTGAACAACAGCAATTCCCTTTAAGTTTATATGAATACATAACCCTTTTAAAGCTTGAGTTAGCAAGAGATTACTCCCTCCGCCAAGAATAAAATGATGCGAATAATCGGGATGGTTCAATGCCGCTTTTAGGGCGTCAATACTATCAACAGAGACAAAAGCTTCTGCAGTTTGGTCTACCCCAAAGGTGTTCCAGTTTTTAAGCGAATAGTGGGTTTGAATGTTCATGCACCAAGACTTCCCAGCAAGTTAGTCAATCCTTAGGAATTGTTGTAAACTGCCAAAGCGCTTTTTAAAATTTGTGCGGCGCGTTTCAGTTTTTCTTCATTCAAAACAAAACCAATACGCACTTCTTTTAGACCATAACCAGGGGTAGAGTAGAAACCAGCAGCAGGAGCAAACATAACGGTCTCTTGGTCTAAATTAAAATCAGTTAACAACCATTTAGAAAAAGCCTCGGCATTGTCTACAGGGAGTTCTACCATGCAGTAAAATGCTCCTGTTGGGTTAGACACCCGTACCCCGTCTATATCGTTTAGGGCCTTCATCAAGGTTTCCTTTCGGTTGGTGTATTCTTTCACCACCCCTTTTAAGTAGTCTTCTGGGGCGCTTAAGGCAGCTTCACTCGCCATAAGAGCATAAGTTGCAGGGGACAAACGCAGGTGGGCAAATTTTAGTGCAGTGGCTAAAAGTGACTTGTTTCGACTCACCATTGCACCCACACGTGCGCCACACATGCTGTAGCGTTTGGAGACCGAGTCAATCATAATAGCATGTTCTTCCATCCCGGGCAATTCCAGCACAGAAAAGTGCTCCATGGTTTCATCGTGAATAAATTCACGATAAACTTCATCCACAATAAAAAATAAATCGTGTTTTAGGGCCAGTTTGCCCAAGGCGGTAATCTCTTCTTTGGTGTAGAGGTAGCCTGTGGGATTGCTAGGATTACACAACAATATGGCACGAGTTTTACTGCTTATCTTGGCTTCAATCTCTGCTAAAGCAGGAAGTTTAAACTGATCGTCAAACAAAGAAACAACAGGAACAACTTGTACACTTGCTGCCGCTGCAAAACCATTGTAATTGGCATAAAACGGTTCTGGGATAATGATCTCATCGCCTGCATCGCAAATGCTATTGAGCGTAAATGCCAACGCCTCGCTCGCTCCAGTAGTGACAATAATCTCTTCTGGATTGATACTGATATTGTGTTTGGCGTAATAGTTCGATAAAGCTTTGCGGTAGCTTAGCGACCCTTCACTCGACCCATAAGGAAGTAAATCTAACCCATTGTCTTTCACTACAGCCATCGCCTCTTTTGGGGCATGAATGTCGGGTTGCCCAATGTTGAGGTGGTGTACATGAATTCCCTTAGCCTTCGCTTCATCTGCAAAATGAACCAGTTTGCGAATGGGCGATTCTGGGAGATCGTTACCTTTTTTTGAGATAAGTGGCATACGCTTGTGAAAATCAGTGGCAAATATCTTAAAAAAATGGGGGACTGCCTTTTATGGAACGAAATTTGTTTGTTATAAAATGCACGGTCTGCTCACTTTTTTGTTTGAACAGACCATTTGCCCTAAACAATTACCATGCTCCAACGCCTCTTTTTCTTTGCACTCCATTTTTTGTCCTTGCTACTTCATGCACAAAGTAAATTTGTCTTGCCTTCCCATTCTAAAGGGAAAGTTGCTTTTGAATTGGCTTCAAATGTGATCATTATTCCAATAGAAATTGAAGGGGTAGAATTGAGTTTTTTAGTAGATACAGGGGTAGGCCGCACCCTAATTTTTGATACCCACAAGGCCAAACAACTTGGGTTTGAGCAAGACAATCCCGTTTACTTGAGTGGCTTGGGTGACCAACCCTCCATAGAAGCTTATCAAGTGACCTCACCGCGACTAAACATTTCAGATTTCTATATTGACAACATGACCGCTTTGGTCTTGCCCGATAACGAATTTATTTTGAGTAAACGCGTGGGAACACATATTGATGGGATTATTGGCTATGAACTCTTTGCTCATTACCCTGTTTTGATTGATTATGTAAGAAAAATCATTCAAATAAATCCCCAAAAGAAGTACCAGCGATGGCGCAGAAAAGAAGAAAGAATCTCGCAGCTATATTTTCATAATTTAAAACCATATGTTGCACTAGAGCTACCAGTAGCGGGGAAAGCTAATTTAAAAGGAATGTTTTTACTAGACACCAGTCTAAACGATGCCCTTTGGCTTTTCTCTAATGCCCATAAACTAGAAAAACATCAGCCTGTTTTTGATGATTTTTTAGGCACCGGAATTAATGGTGATGTGTATGGACTTCGTGGAAAAATCCCTCATTTTGAATTTGGTCAAGT
>WTJU01000047.1:0-29358 GCA_011526285.1 Candidatus Arcticimaribacter sp. | reverse complement strand
AGGGAACGAAGGGATAGAGATTTTACTCCAAGACCGCTATGAATTGAGTTTTGTTCCTGCGTTAAAGATTACCTATGTTCGCCCCAATTCTGCAGCCCATAAAGTAGGGGTGAAAGCGGGAGATGAATTGCTTGAAATCAATGGAAAAAAAGTACACCTGTTGTCTTTCAAAAAAGTCATTCGACTACTCCAAAAAGGGCCAGATGAAAAAATTAGATTGACAATCAATCGTGAAAATCAACAACGAAAGTTTAGTTTTCGTTTGTCTTCTATCTTCAATGATTAAAGTACCGTGCCTTTAATCTTTAACGAAACTATGGGTGTACCCTCTGCATTTGAGTTAACAGTGATAGTTTTTCTAATTGGTCCAACACGGTTGGTATCATACTTAACCTGTATCTCACCTTTTTCTCCAGGGGCGATTGGTGCCTCTGGTTTTTTGGGAATGGTGCAGCCACAAGAAGAATAGACTTTTGAAATAACCAATGGCTGATTTCCAGTATTGGTAAATTCAAAACTTCTTATGCCATCGCTTCCGCGTTCAATTTCCCCATAATCAACGACTTGGGAAGTGAATTCTATCGCAGGGCCATCAACTTGTTCTTGGGCGCTTAGTGTTAAAGTAAAAAACAATGTTAATCCTAAGAATAATGCTCTCATAATGAATTGTTTTGTGGGTCGAATATACAATTTTTCTTCTTTTCAATGCCCTAGAATAGAAAGTCAAAAGATTTCTTTCGATTTCACTTCAAGGGGTTTATTTTTGTTAATTATTACAAAAATCAGACCATTTATGGCCATTCCCTCAAAGTTTGATGCAGCACGTGTAGAAGAAAAGTGGTACAGCTACTGGATGGAGCAGAATTTTTTTGCTTCTACTCCCGATGAGCGTGAGCCCTATACCATAGTTATACCTCCGCCCAACGTAACAGGAGTACTACACATGGGGCACATGCTCAACAATTCTTTACAGGATATTCTCATTCGACGTGCGCGAATGAAAGGACTTAATGCCTGCTGGGTTCCGGGTACAGACCACGCTTCTATTGCTACCGAAGCAAAGGTTGTGGCTCGCCTAAAAGAGCAAGGGATTGATAAAAACAGTTTGAGCAGAGAGGCGTTTTTAAAGCACGCTTGGGAATGGACAGATGAGTATGGCGGAGTTATTCTTCAGCAGTTAAAGAAATTAGGCTGCTCTTGTGATTGGGACAGAACCAAATTCACCCTAGATGACGATATGTACGCTTCTGTAATAAAAGTATTTGTAGACCTTTATAGAAAAGGACTCATTTACCGTGGTTATCGTATGGTGAATTGGGATCCAGAAGCCCAAACCACACTTTCTGACGAAGAGGTAATTTTTGTCGAAAAACCCGGCTTTCTTTACCACATTGCATATGCGGTAGAAGGAAGCGATGAAAAAGTGATTATTGCTACCACCCGTCCTGAAACACTTTTGGGAGATACCGCTGTGTGTATTCATCCTGAAGACGAACGCTATTCACACCTAAAAGGGAAGCGCGTTATTGTGCCTATTGCCAATAGGAGTATTCCAATTATTGAAGACGAATATGTGGACCGTGAGTTTGGAACAGGTTGCCTAAAGGTGACGCCAGCACACGATATTAATGACAAAGAATTAGGCGAAAAACACAAGCTGGAGGTTATTGATATTTTTAATGCTGATGCTAGCCTGAATAGTTTTGGTTTGCATTATGAAGGGCAAGATCGTTTTGTGGTGCGCAAAGCCATTGCCAAAGAACTTGAAACTTTAGGAGTTTTAGTAAAGCAAGAGCCTTATCAACACAACGTAGGAACATCAGAGCGAACGAAAGCCGTCATTGAACCGCGTTTGTCTGATCAGTGGTTCCTAAGAATGGAAGAATTGGCAAAACCTGCACTCAATGCAGTTTTAGCTTCAGACGAGGTGAACTTGGTTCCTGCTAAATTCAATAATACCTACCGCCATTGGATGGAAAACATCCGTGATTGGAATATATCCCGTCAGCTTTGGTGGGGGCAACAAATACCTGCCTATTATTACGGTGACGGAAAAGAAGATTTTGTGGTAGCCGAAACAGCAGATGAAGCGCTGGCACTTGCACAAGAAAAAACAGGGAATACAGGTTTAACCCTAAACGATTTGAAGCAAGACCCTGATGTGTTAGACACCTGGTTTTCTTCTTGGTTATGGCCGATCTCAGTTTTTGATGGAATTCGCTTTCCTGAGAATAAGGAGGTGAATTATTACTACCCTACGCAAGACTTGGTTACCGGGCCAGATATTTTATTTTTCTGGGTTGCCCGTATGATTATCTCTGGTTATGAATACCGCAAAGAACAACCGTTCTCTAATGTTTACCTTACAGGCTTGGTTCGCGATAAGCAAGGACGAAAAATGTCTAAGCAATTGGGGAACTCTCCAGATGCATTAAAACTAATCTCTGATTATGGTGCCGATGCGGTACGTGTAGGCCTCATGCTTAGTGCTGCTGCTGGGAACGACCTTTTGTTTGACGAGAGTCTTTGCCAGCAGGGAAAGAACTTTGCCAATAAAATTTGGAATGCCTATCGCCTAATTGATGGTTGGGAGGTAGACGAAAATGCTTCGTTAAATCAGCAAAATGAGGAGGCCTTAAACTGGTACGAAAATAAATTCTATGCCACATTAGAAAGTATAGAAGACCATTTTTCAAAATACCGTATTTCTGATGCTTTAATGGCGGTGTATAAACTATTGTGGGATGATTTCTGTTCTTGGTTGCTAGAAGCTGTAAAGCCAGCTTATGGCTCACCCATAGACCAGCCTTCACTACAACGCATCAAAGGTTTGTTTGAGTTGAATTTAAAATTGATGCATCCTTTCATGCCTTTCTTAACTGAAGAGTTGTGGCAGCACATGACAAACAGAACCACAGAAGAGGCACTAATTATTTCTGCATGGCCAAGCCCCAAGAATTTTGAAACGAAGATTTTGGCTGATTTTGAATTGGCTACAAAAATTGTCTCTGGGGTGCGTAACTTTAGAAAAGAACGCAACCTGCCACAAAAAGAAGCCTTGCCGCTTTATTTAGTCGCTAATGCTAATGATGTAAACTACCACTCCTTGATTGAAAAAATGGCTGGAGTTGAAACAATTCATTGGGTAGAGTCTGCGCCAGAACAGTCTGGTGCAAGTTTTCGTGTGGGAACCTTAGAATGCTTTATACCGCTGGCAGGAAGTGTTGATATGGAAGCGGAAAAAGCAAAACTCGAGGAAGAACTTCGCTATGCAAAAGGGTTCTTGCAGTCGGTGCGTAAAAAGCTAGAAAACGAGCGTTTTGTGAGCAATGCTCCAGAAAAGGTAATTGCTATGGAACGCAAGAAAGAAGCCGATGCGCTTGAGAAAATCAGTCTGCTGGAAAAGAGCCTGTCTGCGTTATAGTTTATTTCTCTGCAATAATAGTTTCTCCACCACGCACCACTTGGTTTAAGGCAACATTTACAGGAGTTCCAGCGGGTAGGAAAACATCTACACGCGAACCAAACTTAATAAACCCTGCGTCTTCGCCTTGAACTGCCGAATCTCCAACCTTGGCATAGTTAACAATTCTACGTGCAACAGCGCCTGCAATTTGGCGGTAGAGCACTTCTCCAAATTGTTCGTTTTCTACGACTATAGTTGTGCGTTCATTTAGTTCTGAAGACTTTGGATGCCACGCCACAAGATATTTGCCCGGGTGGTATTTACTAAACTTAACTTTTCCACTCATGGGATAGCGCGTAACATGAACGTTGATAGGAGACATAAAGATAGAGACCTGTAAGCGCTGATCTTTAAAATATTCTTTCTCAAAGACCTCTTCAATAATAACAACCTTTCCGTCAACAGGAGACAACAAATGATTTTCGTTGAGAACTGTATTTCTGTTTGGGTTTCTAAAAAACTGTAAAACCAGCACAAGAACAACTATGGCGCCAACTTGTAAGAAATATTTGACCAGTTTTTGCACCACGAAATATTCTGCACTTAATGCTATGACAGCACAAATTATGAATGTGGTAATGATGATGAAGTAGCCTTCTTTATGAAACATGATTAAATAAGTTTTAATAATAAATAATAAAATGGGGCGGTATAGATTACACTATCCATGCGGTCATAAAATCCTCCATGCCCTGGTAACAATGATCCGCTGTCTTTCACCTTTGCTCTTCGTTTAAAATAAGATTGGATTAAGTCACCCACTGTTGCAAACAAAGGTATAAACAAGCCAACAATCCACCAATACTTCCCGTAGAGTTGCATGTTTTGCTCAACAATATAGAGAAATGCCAAGGTCATTAGTGCGCCACCAAAATAACCTTCCCATGATTTTTTTGGTGATAATGCAGGAAATAATTTAGTCTTGCCAAAGCGCGAGCCAAACAAATAAGCAAAAGAATTATTGGTCCATATTGCTGCGTAAAAAATTAATAATAGGTAGGGGGCACTTGTTGTTTCTAGCGTTAAGCATAAGGGAATGAATAAACAAGAGGCAAGGAGGTAGAAAAAAGTCCAGCTTAATTTTAGGCCAAAAGTAAAATCTGGTTTCTTTTGGGTGAGCACTACTAAGGTGATCCAAGTGTTGCAAAGAAGGCTTCCAATGAGAAGGATTTGAATTATTTCTTGGGGTATAGCCTGCATATAGGCCATGGTTAATAGGGCCAAAAAAACAGAAGGAACACCAAAAGAAGTCCACTCAATGAGTCGTTGAAACTCCCACAAAGCGAGTACCGAAAAAAGGCCAATGACTATAAAAAAAGACAATGGGGAGAGGAGCATGGTCGCACTAAGCAACGCTACATAGAGTGTTCCAGAGAGGGCTCGTTTAGTGAGTTCGTTCATTCATTTACTTCCTGTATCAACAAATATAAATGTTTTGAACTACCTCCGTAGGAAAGAAAATCGTTTTCTTTTGTCGGGTCAAATGCATTGAGTGTTGTGATATTGGTTGGAAGTCGATTTTTATATTTTTGATTGATGGCTGTCATTGCCTCACTCACGTCTGCTTTAAAATCGTTGGTTGATGCTACGATAATCAAATTATCGGGCAAATCACTCAGCTTTTGCTCCTGAATTTGACGGTTACAAATTAAAATTGCTCCTTTATTGGCAATCAAGTATTCGCAACGTAAAATCATTGCCTTTGGATGGCTAACGTTCTCATTTAAGCTAAAAAAAGAAGCTAAAACTTCATTTTGTGCAATTATATCGTCTTCTGTCCAATTGTTCTCGTTGAGAATAGATTCAAAATAATAGCGGGTAAATCTTGAATTCTCACAGTAGATAAACTTTCCACCTCGAGCGATGTAATTTTGCGCGAATTCTATGTGAATGGGTTCTTTTTTCTCAGGAAGGTATCGACTGTCTTTTCCCTTCTTCTCAATTTTCTTTTTCCCAAAAAATTGATTGAATAAACCCACTTTATCTACGCTTCTTTTTTAGTTGAATTATCAGGTTGATTATTTTCTTCTTTAGCTGCAGCTTTCTTTTCTGCCTCTTTTTCAGCTTCGGCTGATTTATCTGGGAAAGGGCGTTCACCCAAAATTTCTACTAAATCGTCTTTAAAGATGACTTCTTTTTCGAGTAGTCGCTCTGCTAAGGCCGTTAGTTTATCCTGATTTTTAGCAACTAAATCACAGGCTCTATCGTACTGTTTTTCTATAATTTTAGAAATTTCTTTGTCAATGACCTGAGCTGTTTCTTCAGAATATGGCTTAGAAAAATTATAATCGGTTTGCCCAGAGGAGTCGTAATAGGTAATGTTTCCAATCTCATCATTCAAACCATACACGGTGACCATGGCTTTTGCTTGGCGGGTTACTTTTTCAAGGTCACTCAAGGCTCCTGTTGAAATTTTATCAAAGACTACTTTTTCTGCCGCGCGTCCTCCTAACGTTGCGCACATTTCATCAAGCATTTGTTCTGTGCGAACAATCATGCGTTCTTCAGGAAGATACCATGCCGCACCCAAAGATTGCCCTCTAGGAACTATGGTAACTTTTACTAGTGGTGCCGCAAACTCTAAGAACCAACTCACCATGGCGTGTCCAGCTTCATGAAAAGCAATGGTTTTCTTTTCTTCTTGTGTGATGATTTTATTTTTCTTTTCGAGTCCACCCACAATTCGGTCAACTGCATCTAAGAAGTCTTGTTTTCCAACAGATTTCTTGTTTTTACGCGCAGCAATTAGTGCAGCTTCGTTACAAACATTTGCGATATCTGCTCCTGAGAATCCAGGGGTTTGTTTTGCAAGAAAATCTACATCTAAGGTTTTTATTGTTTTTAATGGCTTAAGGTGCACTTTAAAAATTTCTTTACGCTCGCGAACATCAGGTAAGTCAACATAAATTTGACGGTCAAAACGTCCAGCACGCATCAGGGCTTTATCCAATACATCAGCGCGGTTGGTGGCAGCGAGTATAATGACATTAGTGCTTGTGCCAAAACCATCCATTTCGGTAAGTAATTGGTTGAGTGTGTTTTCACGTTCATCGTTCGAGCCGGTAAAATTACTTTTACCACGGGCGCGACCAATTGCATCAATCTCATCAATAAAAATAATGGCTGGCGATTTGTCTTTTGCTTGTTTAAACAGGTCGCGTACACGTGAGGCACCCACACCCACAAACATTTCTACAAAGTCTGATCCAGAGAGGGAGAAGAAAGGTACTTGAGCTTCTCCGGCTACCGCTTTTGCGAGTAAGGTTTTTCCTGTTCCTGGTGATCCAACCAGTAAAGCACCCTTTGGTATTTTACCTCCTAAAACGGTGTATTTGGTAGGGTTCTTTAGGAAATCTACTATTTCTTGTACTTCTTCTTTTGCCCCTTCAAGACCAGCAACATCTTTAAATGTCACTTTAATGTCGTTTTTTTCGTCAAAGAGCTTGGCTTTAGATTTCCCTATATTGAAAATCTGACCTCCTGCACCACCACCTGCGTTACCAGACATACGACGCATGATGAAAATCCATACGGCTATGATTACAATAATAGGAAGGAAGCTTAGAATAACATCAAAGAATCTGTTTTCTACGGTTACAAATTCGTAGTCAAATTCGATGTTGTTTGCTTTGGCACGTTCAAGTTTTTCTTGAAATAGTTTTAAATCTCCAAATTCAAAGGCATAGTGTGGTCCTTGAACATTTACTTTTCCCAAAAAGTTTTCTTTTTTAAGGGCTTGATGCTCAGATTTTTCTAGTGCCTCGGGCTTTAAGAATATACGGGCTGTTTTTTCATTTTGAATTACAACTCTATCAATATCTCCGTTGTTCAAGAAGCGCTCAAAAGAAGAGGTGTTGGTTTTTCCAGTAGACTGTAAACCATCATCTCCAAAAAAGCTAAGACTCAACAAGAGCACAATAACAATTCCGTAGAGCCAATAGGGATTAATTTTTTGAGGGGTTTCTTTTTTCTTTTTCGTCATTTTTTCAATAGTTAGAAGCTATTGGGGTAGTCTCTGCATCCCCCCACAATTCTTCAATGTTATAAAATTCTCGCGTAGGTTTTTGGAATACGTGTGTTACCACATTGATGTAGTCCATTAGTACCCATTCAGCATTCTCTAAACCTTCGACATGGTAGGGCTTTTCTTTCAAGGCTTTACTCACAATTTTTTGAATAGATTGAACTATGGCCGCTACATGGGTATTAGAAGTTCCAGAGCAAACCACAAAGTAATCGCAAACGGTATTGTCTAAAGTTCTTAAATCAAGCAATTTAATGTCTTGCCCTTTTACCTCTTCAATCCCATGAATTATCTGTGCAATGAGGTGGTCGGCAGCATTCGAAGATTTTGTCATTAATTTTTTAACTTTTCACAAATTTATTATTTATTGGGGACTATAGGGTAACAAATGTCACAATTCACAGTAAACAAAATTGGTGCCATTGGTTCGACCAATGAAGCCTTACGGGAAGAATATCACAATGGCTCCCTAGCGCACGGTAAGGTATTGTGGGCGTTGAATCAAACCCAAGGTAAGGGGCAAAGGGGTGCTGTTTGGGCTGTTGAAGCTAATAAAAACCTTACTTTTTCGGTTTTTCTTTCTCAAGAAAGACTTCAATTTTCTAGCCCTTATGGATTAAATTGCTGTGTGGCTTTGGGTATAAAAAATGCATTAGATCTTCTAGAAATCCCAGCTGTCACGATCAAGTGGCCCAACGACATCTTGTCAGGCGATAAAAAATTAGGAGGTATTTTAATTGAAAATGTGTACCGAGGAAGCGTTTTAATGGGAAGTATTGTTGGCGTGGGTTTGAATGTAAATCAAGAACACTTTAGCAATTTACCCCAGGCCAGCTCAATGCGTTTATGTTCAGGAAGAACGTTTGTTTTAGAAGACGTTTTACAATTGATATTGAAACAGTTTTCAAATCAATTTAAAGCAATTAACGAAAAGGAAATTTTTGACCGTTATCGCACTTCACTTTTTTCATTAAATGAACGCAGAGTTTTTCGCACTTCAAAAGGTACTTTTCATGCGAAGGTTATTGGAGTAAATACAAGTGGGCAATTGCAATTGCAACTTGACTCGGGAGAAATTAAAGCTTTTGCGTTAAAAAGCGTCCAATGGGTTTATTGAGGAGACCAGTTTGCTGGATCTTGACGCCACGTAGATAGTGTGGTCATTTGATTGTCAGCAATCGCATTGTTTTTATTGGCAAAGTCGAGTAAATGCTCATAGTTGCTCAAGGTATGCAGCGCGATATTTTTAGCATTGAAATTTTCTTCCGCAACTGTAAAACCATAGGAGAATAGGGCTAACATTCCTAATACTTCATGCCCTTGTGCTTGAATAGCATCAACTGCGTTTAGGCTGCTTTTTCCTGTGCTAATAAGATCTTCAATCACAACAATAGGTACCCCCGCGGGAGCATGTCCTTCGATTTGATTTTGCCGCCCGTGTTTTTTGGGTTCTGGGCGCACATAGATAAATGGTAAGTCTAATTTTTGAGCCACTAACATCCCAATACCAATGGCCCCTGTGGCAACTCCAGCTATGGTTACTTTTTTTCCGTATAATTTTTCTACTTGCTCTGCGAGGCTTTCTGCTAAAAAATCCCGAACTTGAGGATAAGAAAGCGCCAAACGGTTATCGCAATAAATGGGAGATTTCCATCCGCTTGCCCAGGTAAACGGGTTTTCAGGGCTTAGTTTTATTGCATTAATCTGAAGGAGGTGCTGCGCTGTTTTAGCGGCTGTTTCATTACTATAAATCATTACACAAATGTATAAAGTATTTTTCAATCAAAAACCCATTATACTCACCACCACATTTGAAAATCAAACCCCTGAATCGCCACTGTTTTTTTTAAAATACTCCAACAAGAAAAATATTGTTGCTGCCCTTCGCGCCAAAAAGGTGAAGCAGTTATTTCTCTACCATGCTAAAGAAGAAAAATTATGGGCATTGTTTTATGATATTTTCAAGGTTATAGAGGCTGCCGGCGGCGTGGTACGTCATCGAACAAGTGGTGAATATTTGTTTATTTATCGCAATAACAAATGGGATTTACCAAAAGGCAGGATAGAAGATGATGAAGCTGTTCGCACAGCTGCTATCAGAGAGGTAGAAGAAGAGACTGGTGTTAACGGATTAACAATTACCGCTGCCTTACCCACAACATTACATTTGTTTCATCGCAATGGTAAATACCGCTTAAAGAAAACCTACTGGTATGCTATGGAAACTGATTTTAATGCGCCCTTAGTTCCGCAAGAGGAAGAAGGGATACAAAAGGTAGCTTGGGTAAAACAAGAAGATGTACAAGAATTGTATTCAAATATTTACGCTAATATCAAGCACCTTTGGGAGAAGGTGATTTCATAACTTTACTGGTGCGGGTACCATTGAACTGTAGTCTCCCCCAAAGTGCATCACCTCGCGAACAATACTGCTACTGATAAATGCGGTTTCAGCAGAAGTGAGTAAGAAGACTGTTTCAATATTTGATAAACGTCGATTGACCTGCGTAATGGTTTTTTCAAATTCAAAATCAGCAGGATTACGCAATCCACGAACGATGAAGTTAGCATCAATTTTTTTACAGAAATCTACGGTTAAACCTTCGTAGGTTTCTACTCTAATTTTTGGTTCGTTTTGGAATGTTTTTTTGATGAAGTCTTGCCGTTGCGCTAACGAAAACATGTATTTTTTTGTAGTGTTGACCCCAATGGCAATAACGAGTTCATCAAACAAGGGTAGCGATCTCGAGATAATATCTACATGCCCGAGGGTGATGGGATCAAATGAGCCTGGAAAAATAGCGCGTTTCATGGTTTAAAGTTACGTTTTTTTTGAGATGCTTGTCTCAATGAGATCGGTCAATAAATCTTCCATAGAAATCCCAGCAGCTTCGGCTTGTTGCGGGATAATACTTTGGAGTGTCATCCCGGGAATGGTGTTGATTTCTAGCAGATGTGGAACTCCATCTACAAAAATAAACTCCGTACGGGTAATTCCGCGAAGCTCCATTGTTTTATAAATTTTTTCAGCCATTTTTTTGGCTGCTTTTTCCCATTCAAGCGGGAGCTTAGCTGGGGTGATTTCTTGTGACTTTCCTTCGTATTTAGCTTCATAGTCAAAGAAATCATTTTCAGAAATAATCTCGGTAATGGGTAATACTTCAATTTTACCTTTTCGTTCCAAAACTCCGACAGTTATTTCACGTCCTTCTAGGGCGGCTTCAATCAATAGCTCGTTGTCTTCTTTCAAGGCACCCTCTAGGGCAGAATTGAGTTCTGTTTTTTCGGAAACTTTATAAACCCCAAAACTACTTCCTGCGCGGTTCGCTTTAACAAAGCAGGGAAGTCCTACGGTATTTATGATTTCATCAAGTTCAACAGAATCCCCTTCATTAAAGATCATTCGTTTAGCCGAGGGAATACCAAAACTATCGGTTACAGCAAGACAGTTCCGTTTGTCATAGGTTAGTGCGGCCATGGCAGAAGAACAGCTTGTGTGGGGTAGGTTAAGTAGTTCAAAATACCCCGCTAGTTGTCCATTTTCTCCAGGAGCACCGTGAATCATGTTTACCACACAGTCAAATGATTTATTCTCACCATTCACCAGTAGACTAAAATCGCTCTTGTTTATTTCATGCTGGGTTCCATTAGCATCCCGCACTGTCCACGCTTCTTGTGCAATGTCTATATGATAGCATTCAAAAGGAGTGTTTAACAATGCCTCAAAGACAACTTGCCCACTTTTTTGGGAAATGCCCCTTTCTGATGTGTAGCCTCCACTGACCACTCCAATGATTTTTTTCATAGCGTAAAAGTAACAATCGTTTGGCAAAGTGATTCACTTTCTTCTAGCAATCCGTTGGGGTTTCTTATCTTTACCCAAGAATTTACTTCATGAGTTATCTACGGTTTTTAATCAGCAAAGTATTTGTAAGGCAATTGGGTCTGGCGTTGGTTGCAGGTGGTTTGGTTTTAGTTGGGGTGTTTTATAGCCTCGATGCTTTAACACAAAACAATGATCACATCACAGTACCCGATTTTGAAACCCTTCCATTAGATGATATTCCTGCTTTAATGGAGCGCTTTGAATTGCGTTTTGAGGTACTTGATTCTGCTAAATTTAATCCAAATTACCCTCCATTTGCTGTGATTGAGCAAACCCCAAGTGCAGGTTCAGAAGTAAAACGAGGGAGGAAAATATACTTTACCCTTAATCCGTCGGGTTATAGAAAGTTAAAGGTTCCAGATGTAATACAGATCACAAAACGAAATGCTGAAACGCGTTTAACAGCTGTAGGTTTTAGTCTTGGTGATATTACTTACCGCAACAATATTGGGAAAGATATGGTTTTAGAAATTCGTCATAAGGGGAAAAAAATAATTCCCGGTATGGTGCTTCCCAAAACCTCTAAAATTGACTTGGTGCTTGGCAATGGAAAACGATAAGCACAACGAGGAGGAGCTGCAAGAAGAAGGCTTGCACGAACATTTTTCTTTTACTGCAGACAAAGGGCAAGAACCCCTTAGGGTAGATAAGTTTTTAATGAACCGTATTGAAAATGCCACCCGAAATAAAATTCAACAGGCCGCAAAGGCAGGAAGTATTTTCGTAAACAATAAAGTAGTAAAGTCAAACTATAAAGTTAAAGGAGCTGATGTTGTTCGTGTACTTTTTGCTCATCCACCCTATGAACATTTATTGGTACCTGAAAACCTTCCGATAGACGTTGTTTATGAAGACGATACTGTGATTGTTATTAATAAAGCTGCGGGAATGGTTGTGCATCCCGGGCATGGTAACTACTCAGGAACTTTAATCAATGCACTACTGTATCATTTTGAAGGGCTACCCCAGAATGAACAACAACGTCCAGGATTGGTTCATCGAATTGATAAAGACACCAGCGGACTCTTGGTTATTGCAAAAACGGAACAAGCACTAACGCACCTTTCTAAACAATTTTTTGATAAAAGTTCTGAACGAAAATACATGGCTATTGTGTGGGGGAACGTGGCTGAAGACACTGGTACGATTGAAGGAAATATTGGGCGGCACCCAAAAAACCGTTTACAAATGATGGTTTTTCCTGATGGCGAAGCCGGAAAACCAGCAATTACCCACTATAAGGTCTTAGAGCGTTTGGGCTATGTTACTTTGGTAGAATGTCAGTTAGAAACCGGACGTACGCACCAAATACGGGCACACATGAAGCACATAGGGCATACGCTTTTTAACGATGAACGTTATGGCGGTAACGCCATTTTAAAAGGAACTTCTTTTAGCAAGTACAAACAATTTGTAGAAAACTGCTTCAAACGAATTCCACGTCAAGCCCTTCACGCTAAAACACTTGGTTTTGAACACCCCAAAACGGGTGAGTGGATGCAGTTTGACTCTGAGGTACCCAATGATATGCAAGAAGCGCTAGAAAAATGGCGACACTATGCACAGCATAAGCAGCTGTGATGCTTGCATTGGGGATTGCTATTCGGTTCTTTTGCGATAAACAAAAAAGCCGCTTATTTTTGAGAAAAAGCCTGTCACATGAAAATGATTGTCTCTCCCGCCAAGTCCCTAAATTTTGAAGCTACGTTACCCACAAAAGAATACAGTGAAGCTCTTTTCTTAAATGATGCTGAACGCATCAATAAACTACTAAAAAAGAAATCGGCTCGTGCATTGGGAAAACTAATGGGGATTTCTGAGAGTCTCTCAGCATTAAACTGGCAGCGCAACCAAGATTTTCAACTGCCGTTTAGTCCATCAAACGCACGTCCAGCAGTTTATGCCTTTGATGGAGACGTCTACACTGGCTTAGACGCTTATAGTTTAACCGAGCATCAGTTGCCGTTACTTCAGGAAAAACTACGTATCCTTTCAGGACTCTACGGTGTGTTAAAGCCCTTGGATTTGATTCAAGCCTACCGCCTTGAAATGGGAACAAAGATGCCAGTAGGTGGGAAGAAAAACCTTCCAGCTTTTTGGAAGGACAAGGTTACTAAATTGTTGAATGAAGAAATGAAAGGGCAAGCATATTTGCTCAACCTGGCCAGCAATGAATATTTTGCCGCTGTTGATACTAAAGCTCTAAATGCCGAGGTAATTACTCCCCAATTTAAAGACTTCAAAGACGGTAAACTAAAAATGATTTCTTTCTTTGCCAAAAAAGCACGAGGTATGATGGCCCGTTACGTTATTGATAAAAAGGCTGAAAGTCTAGACGATATCAAAGGCTTTTCAACGGATGGCTATCAATTTAGTGCCGCACACTCCGAAAAGAAATTGCAACCGGTTTTTATTCGGTAGTTATTTGCTTTTTTCTTTTCGCTTGTTGCGTTTGGTTTTTCTGCGCACCCCAAAAGTCTTATTGACGATTTTTCCGCGACGAGTTTTTTTGTCTCCTTTTCCCATAAGTAGTAGATTTGGTTTTCACTAATCTACTGGTTTTTAACTAAGTCACCAAATGTTTCACCATACACACCCCTATCCTCCGTATATTTTACCTACAACTGAACGTTTGATTGTGGGTACACTTCCTCCGCCACGTTTCACCACCGGAGAACTCAATAATGAAGATGTTGACTTTTGCTATGGCAGTAGCAATGGATTGTTGTGGAAAGTGTGGGATAGAATTTATGATTTGGGATTAAACTATGAAAACACCCACAATGCAATTGCGCAGCGCAAAGCTTTTTTAAAGCGGGAGAGAATAGGTATTTGTGATATAGTAGGTGCTGCATATCGGGATAAAATAGATGCCTCTGATTTAGGAATGAAGCAAGTAGAATTACGTGATTTGCTCACTGTTTTAAAGGAAAATCCAAAGATACATACCCTAATATTTACTGGTGGAAACAGTAAAAATGGACCAGAATACTTCTTTCGTCAACTATTGAAAAAAGCAAAAATTGACTTTCATTGTTTAGATAACAAAGTTCCGCGAAAGCATCAATTCACTTGGGCAGGAAGAAACATTAGTACCTACAGTTTAACCGCTCCTTCTGGAACCGCCAATCGGGCGATTGGAAGTATGCCAGCCTACAAAAAAAATAAAGCACTAAATCCAAATTACACGACCATGGACTTTCGGGTAGAACAGTACGGGAATGTTTTTCTTAACGAATAGAAGAAATAAACTGGTTGATTTTATCTACGCCCTCGTTCTCTAGAAACTGAATAAATGCAGAGCCAATTATGGCTCCCTTAGAATGCGTTGTAGCTGCGGTATAGGTTTCGGCGTTACTAATCCCAAATCCCACAACTGTTGGTGTGCTCAAACCCATTTTAGCAATGCGATCAAAATAATCGGTTTGCGTTTGTCCGAAAGTGTTTTTAGCGCCAGTAACGCTTGCGCTACTTACCATGTAAATAAAACCATTGGAAACTTCATCAATGTAACGAATACGCTCCTCTGGGGTTTGTGGCGTGATTAGAAACATATTGTATAATCCATGCGCATCAAACAGTGTTTTGTATTCTTCGTGATAAACATCTACTGGAAGATCAGGAATGATGAGACCATCAATTCCAATAGCTTCACAACGTTGGCAAAATTTTTCAATCCCGTATTGCATCATGGGGTTGAAATAGCCCATTAGTACAAGCGGAATATCAATGTGTTCCCGAATATTTTCCAGTTGTGAAAAAAGTTTTTCGGTGGTCATGCCATTGCGTAAGGCTTTTGTAGAGCTTTCTTGAATGGTTGGACCATCGGCTAAGGGGTCTGAGAAAGGAAGACCAATCTCCACCATGTCTACACCTGCGGCTTGTAGCTTTTTTAGAATAGGGACAGTGTCTTCTAAATTGGGATGTCCAGCAGAAAAATAGATGGACAAGAGTTTTTTATCCTCTTGGAATTTTTTATCTATACGGTTCATTACAATTTAAAATAATCAATATACGTAGCCAAGTCTTTGTCACCTCGGCCAGAGCAATTAAAGACAATAATTTCATCTGGTCCAAACTTACGCACATCAAGTGCTGCAAATGCATGGGCTGTTTCAATGGCCGGGATAATCCCTTCCATTTGGGAGAGAGTGAGTCCCCAGTCCATGGCTTCTTGATCTGGAATAGAAATGAACTCAGCACGTTGACTTCTAAATAAATGTGCGTGCATTGGCCCAACACCAGGGTAGTCTAATCCTGCTGAAATTGAATAGGGCTCTGTAATTTGCCCATCGGGTGTTTGCATCAATAGGGTTTTACTACCGTGAATAATGCCTTCTTTCCCAAGAGCAGATGTAGCAGCACTTTCGCCCGTATCGATTCCTTTTCCAGCTGCTTCAACAGCGATAATATTTACTCGTTTGTCGTTGAGGTAATGGTAGTAAAGTCCAGCAGCATTGCTCCCGCCACCAACACATGCAATTACATGATCGGGATAGTCTCGCCCTTCTTGTTCGAGCAATTGCCATTTGGTTTCCTCACTAATAACTGATTGAAATCGTGCGACCATATCTGGGTAAGGGTGCGGACCTACAACAGATCCAATAATATAGTGGGTGTCTACAGGGTTGTTAATCCAGTCACGAATGGCTTCATTTGTTGCGTCTTTAAGTGTCTTACTTCCTGATTGTGCAGCGCGAACTTCGGCCCCAAGCATTTTCATACGGGCTACATTTGGCGCTTGCCGTTGTATGTCTAATTCACCCATGTAGACAATACATTCTATGCCCATGAGGGCACAAACGGTAGCCGTTGCTACGCCGTGTTGTCCTGCGCCCGTCTCTGCTATAATACGGTTTTTTCCCAAGCTTTTTGCCAGTAAAATTTGACCAATGGTATTGTTCACTTTGTGTGCACCTGTGTGACACAAATCTTCCCGCTTCAGATAAATTTTAGTGTTGTAGCGTTCTGATAATCGCTTGGCAAAATAGAGTGGTGTTGGACGACCCACATAGGCTTTGAGCAATTCATCAAATTCTTTTTTGAAGCTTGGCTCTGCTGTGATTTTCAGATAGTTTTCACGTAATTCTGCAACATTAGGATACAACATTTCAGGTATAAAAGCGCCACCAAAGTCGCCGTAATATCCTTTTTCATCTACATTATAGTTCATAGAGTTCTTTTTTAAACCGGCTCAAAGTAGCAATGTCCTTCTGCGCCGGAGAAGTTTCAAATTTACTATTTACATCAATAGCATAAAGGGCTAAATCGGTTTTTAATAATTGTTTTATTTTTTCGACCTCTGCTGGGCCAATTCCTCCGCTTAAAAAGAAAGGTTTTTGGTTGGGATAGTCATTGAGTATAGTCCAATCAAAGGCGTAACCGTTTCCTCCTGGCAAAGCGCCTTTAGTGTCAAAAAGAAAATAGTCTACACTGTCTTCATAGGGTTCAAGTTGGGTAAAGTCAAAGCTTTCTTTTACCGAAAATGCTTTGATGATTTCTACCCCAAAGTCTTTTGCAAATGAACAATACTCAGGTGTTTCTTTTCCGTGAAGCTGTACAGCTTGCAAATGGTGGGTTTCAATACAACTTTGAATGTAGTCAAGGGAGGCATCAACAAACACCCCTGTCTTTTTAATAGATTTTGGTAGTTGTGGGGTGTTGTCATTAACATAGCGACTGGAAGGTGCCCAAAAAATAAAACCAATGTAATCGGGCTTTAATTCTGTTAAAGCTGCTATGTTTTCCGCCTCGCGCATACCACATACTTTTAGTTTCATGCTTCTAGCGTTTGTATAAAGTTTTGTGCTGCTGCTCCTGGATCATTGGTTTTCATGAAATTTTCTCCTACTAAAAAACCTTGATAACCGTAGTTTTTTAAGTCTTGAATAGCTTCAACTTGACTTATCCCACTTTCTGATACCTTGACAAATTCATTGGGGATTTGTGTTGCCAAACTACGACTAATGTCTAGTGAGACTTCAAACGTCTTGAGGTTTCTGTTGTTAACTCCAAGTAAGTCTAACGATGGCATTAAAGATTTTTCAAGCTCAGCTTGATTGTGTACTTCTAACAAAACATCGAGTTCTATTTTTTTTGCGGCCTCAGAAAGTTGTTTGATTTCTTCTCGAGACAGCACTGCTGCTATTAAAAGTATAACATCAGCTCCGTGGGCTTTGGCCTCTATCAACTGATATTCATCTACGATAAATTCTTTGCGAAGCAAAGGAAAATCGGTTACTGCACGCGCTAGGTTGAGATCTTCTAGCGCTCCACCAAAGTACTTACCGTCAGTTAAAACTGACATTCCGCAAACACCGGCCTTTTCATAGCCTTGCGCAACAGTTGTTACCGAAAGTGAACTATTGATGTTTTGTTTTGAGGGTGAGCGCCTCTTGTGTTCAGCAATTATACCAGATGAACTTTCACGTAGGCGTTTGGTCAAAGAATTGGCTGGTCGCTCAAAGAGGGGAGATGCTTCCCAGTAGCGCGCAGGGAAAAGACTTTTTCGGTGGGCTACTTCTATTTTTTTATCGGCAACAATGCGGTCTAAGATACTCATGCTTTACTCAGGTTTTGAAGTTTTTGTAGTGCACTTAATGCGTTACCAGATTCAAGTGATTCTTTTGCTTTTTCAAACCCTTCCATGGGTGTTAAGTTTAATGCAGTGGCAATGGCCATACCTGCATTGGCACAAACTACCTGCGCTTGTGCTTGGGTTCCTTTGTTTTGAATGACATTCATAAATATTGCAGCAGAAGATTCAACCGAGTCTCCCCCAGCAATTTCATTTGCGGCAAGTGGCAAAACACCAAAATCTTGAGGAGTAAGTACACGTTCACTGTTTTGACTAAATGCTTTGGTCGCACCTGTGAGTGAAATCTCATCGTAGCCATCTAATGCGTAAAGTACGGTGAAGTTGGTCTCTGTTTTTTGAAATAAATAGTGGTAAAGACGGGCGAGTTCTAGATTGAATACACCTGTTAGTTGGTTTTTAGGAAAAGCAGGATTAACAAGCGGTCCTAACATATTGAAGAATGTTTTTACGCCTAAGTCTCTGCGAACGGGCGCAACATTTTTCATGGCAGGATGAAATAGGGGTGCATGAAGAATGCAAATTCCTGCTTGGTCTACACAACGTTTTAAAAAGTCCTGCTCGTTAGAAAATTTTATACCCAATGCCTCCAATACGTTGCTTGATCCACAGCCCGAAGACACTCCGTAGTTACCGTGTTTAGTTACTTTAATACCAGCCCCAGCTGTAACAAAAGAGGAGAGTGTTGAGATGTTAAAGGTATCTTTTCCATCACCTCCAGTTCCGCACAAATCTATGGTGTCAAAATCACTCAAATCAATGGCGATACACAATTCCAGAAGGGCTTTGCGAAATCCCTCAAGTTCTTCTAAGCTGATGCTTCGCATCATGTATACGGTTAAGAAGGAAGCAATTTGCACAGGATTGTATTGCCCATCGGCAATATTAATGATTACCTGTCGGGCCTCTTCTTTACTGAGTTGTTCGTGTTGGGTGAGTCGATTGAGTAGGGTTTTCATAATTAACTATTAATCCAATTTTCGAGCATTTTTTTTCCGTGTGGAGTTAAGACTGATTCTGGGTGATATTGCACTGCACGCACGTCATACGTTTTGTGGCGTAGCGACATCAACTGTCCTTGATCATCAAAGGAAGTTGCTTCTAAAGAAGCTGGAAGGGGTGTTTTAACCACCCAAGAGTGGTAGCGCCCTACCTCTATATTTTTAGGTAGATCTTTAAATAGTACATCTTCTTCTGTAATATTAACAGGGGTAGCAATTCCATGGTATACCTTATCGAGATTGATGAGTTGGGCACCAAAAACTTCTCCAATGGCTTGCTGTCCTAGACAGACTCCAAGGATTTTTTTAGATGGAGCATAACGTTCAATTGCAGCTTTCAGTAGGCCAGACTCCTCGGGAATACCTGGTCCAGGAGAGAGGAGGAGTAATGGGTATTCTTCCAATTCGTCTAGGTTGAATTGATCGTTTCGTTTTACAGTGACTTCACAATCCAACTCCTCGAGGTAGTGCACGAGGTTGTAGGTAAAAGAGTCGTAGTTATCGATGACAAATACTCGTTTCATTAGAGATCTTCTGCTAAGGTTAAGGCTTTGTCTAAAGCTCCTAGTTTGTTATATACTTCTTGTAGTTCGCTTTCGGGAACTGAATCTGCTACTATACCAGCGCCAGCTTGGTAGTGCAAGGTTTGGTTTTTACTCAAGAAAGAGCGTATAATGATGGCGTGATTAAAGTTTCCATGAAAATCCATGTAGCCAATAGCTCCTCCGTACACAGTACGTTGTGTGGTTTCATAGCGATCAATGAGTTGTAGCGCTTTGTGTTTTGGCGCACCACTAAGTGTTCCCGCCGGAAAAGTATCGGCCACCACACGAAAAGTTTTTGCTCCTTCTTTCATGGCACAGCTTACTTTTGAAACCAAATGAATAACGTGTGAGTAAAACTGAATTTCCCGATTTTTTTCAACCACAACTTCAGAACCATTTCGGCTTAAATCGTTACGGGCTAAATCAACCAGCATAACATGTTCACTATTTTCTTTAGGGTCTTTGGCCAATGCTGTGGCAGCAGCAGCATCTTTTTCATCGTCTCCTGTTCGTCTAAATGTTCCTGCAATGGGATGTATTTCTGCTTTTCCCTCTTGTACGACCAACTGTGCTTCGGGTGAACTACCAAATATTTTAAAGTCACCATAGTCAAAAAAGAACAGGTAGGGGGAAGGGTTTACAGACCGTAACGTGCGGTAAACATTAAATTCATCTCCTTTAAAATTTTGAGAAAAGCGGCGAGAGAGAACCAATTGAAACACATCACCCCGGTAACAGTGATCTTTTCCTTTTTTAACAAAATCGAGAAATTGTTCGTCTGTTAGGTTGGAATGTTTATCCCCTATTTTTTCAAAATGAAATGGAGCACTTGTCTTGCCATTTAAAACTTTTTCCAATTCATTTAGGTTGTGTTCTTCATCAAAAACATGAGAAAACAAATGTGCTTCATGATTGAAAAGGCTAATGGCTATTATATTTTGGTAGACCGCATAATAGAGGTCTGGAATGTCTTGACCCTCTTTCTGTCGATTTAGTTCAAGGTGTTCGAAGCGTTCAACCGCCTCATGGGCGATGTAGCCAAAGAGTCCGTTCGTTATAAACTTAAAAGGAAATTTTTCACTTTCGAATTGTCGAGAGAATTGGTGAACTTTTTCGGGTATATCTGTATTGTTATCTATCGTTTCTTTAGTTTGACTACCATCGGGGTACTGTGTAGTTAATACTTGATTTTTAAGTTCTATAAATGCGATAGGATTGCAGCAGATATAAGAGAAATCATTGTTATTGGCATGGTAGTCACTACTTTCTAGGAGTAGAGAGTGCGGGTAATGATCTCTCAACTTAAGATATGCACTTACAGGTGTGAGTGTATCTGCCAAGATTTTTTTATGTTCCGTTTGTAGGGCAAATGTTTTCATTGTTAGTCCATTAAAAAAGGCTTGTCGTGACGACAAGCCTTTAATTTATGTTTACAGCATGTTTCACGAATAGAGTTTGACTATTCGTTCCACCAATTTTTGCTGTTCATTTTTGCTTTCATGTGTTCAAATATAACTGAAATTTATAGAAAAACACCTACTAACAATTTATTTTTTAGCGTGTGAACCATCACAAAAACCCTCGGGATTTTGTGTGTTTCCACAGCCGCATTTTGGTCGATTAGGCATGAATTACATTTTTAGGGTAACATCAAGTTTAAATTCATTGTAGATCGCTTTGTCTCCAAGATTGTCAAAGAAAGTATTCGACCCATAACGAATATCATATTTTGAGCGATCTATCACCACCTTCGCAGTTGCTCCATTATCATTAACCGTTAAATCAAAGCTTGCTGGGTTTGTTTTTCCTTTTATGGTGAAATCTCCTGTTACTGCATATACGCCATTCCCTTTTGCCTCTACAGCAGTAAAGGTTAATGTTGCTTCTGGGAAATTTTCTACCCCAAAGAAATCATCAGATTTTAAGTGGCCAATTAATTTTCCTGCATACTCTCCTTCAAGGTCTGTGCAAGTCATAGAGTTCATGTCGACAACAAAACTTCCTCCAGTCACTTCTCCATCTGTTAGAATTAATGAGCCTGATTTGAGTGAGAGATTACCTTCGTGTTGTCCTGTTACTTTTTCACCGAGCCAGTGAATGTTACTTGTTGTAACGTCAACATTTTTTTCTTGTGCTTGTACACCAAGAGCCACTACAAAGCTCATGGCAATTGATAAAATTACTTTTTTCATAGAATTGTTTAAAATTGAATTTTTGAATGTGTTGAACATAAGTGATAAAGTTTAAGGTTTGATTAGGGTTTGAATTAGCGCAATTAATTTTTCTTTTTCATTTTCGTTTAATAGTTCCGTTAATTCTTTTTCTTTTTTATCGAGTTTACCGTCGATTTGCTTTAGTAAATCTAGACCGTCTTGGGTTATAAATATTTCTATTTTTCGTCTGTTTAGCTCACATATTCTTCTTTGTACCAACTTTTTTTCAATGAGTTTGTCTACCAAACGTGTTGTGTTACTCATTTTGTGAATCATGCGTTCATTGATGTTTGAGAGGTTGGCCGGTTTTCCTTTTTGACCTCTCAAAATTCGAAGAACGTTAAACTGAGGGAGTGATATCCCAAATGTTTTGACAAATTGATTGAGCTCATCATTGAAATAGTTGCCTGCCCTTAGCATAGCCACCACTAAATCTCGATTTTTATTTTGCTTATCAATTGTCATTACAATAATTGTACGTACAAATTTACTATTAATTTTTAATTCTCAAAGCTCAATCAAAAAAAGATTGTACTGCTAAACATTTCCCTTTACTTTTGAAGAAAAATAAATCATGACTGAATTAGCCCAAGAACAGTGGAACGAAAAGCGGCTTGCATCACCAAACGCAGTTTTGTTAGATGTTCGAACCGAAGAAGAATTTAACATCAAGCACATACCTGATGCTAAGATGATTGACATTCGTCAGCCACAATCTTTTATGGATGAAGCACAAGCCTTAGCCAAAGACAAAGAATATTTTATCTATTGCCGTTCTGGAGCACGCAGTGCACAAGCCTGTCAAGTTTTAGATCATTTGGGAGTAGCTGCTACTTATAATCTTAAAGGTGGTATTTTAGACTGGACAGGAGAAGTCGTCGAGTAAATTCATTTTCCCCAAATCAATGAAAGAAGACTTCCTCCATTATGTGTGGAAGCATCAAAAATTTTCTGCTCCACTCTACACACAGCAAAATCAAGCCCTTGCGGTTGTTTCAACAGGGTGGCACAACCACCATGCTGGACCTGATTTTCAACAGGCACAGCTTGTAATTGGAGATTTACATTGGGCTGGAGCAGTTGAACTCCATTTAAAATCATCTGATTGGTACCGCCATAGGCATGAAAAGGATGCCGCGTATGACAACGTAATTCTACATGTAGTATGGGAAGATGATGTAGAGGTATGTCGTAGTGATGGGAGTATATTACCCACATTGGTTTTGCAAACAATCGTTCCTCTTGAACTGCTAGAACGATATAACTCCATCTTTTTTAAAAAGCGCAGTTTATTCCTTGTGAAGATTATCTTGGGGAATTGTCCAGCACCAATTGGATATTCTGCAAAGAGTGGCTCTTCATAGAACGACTCGATGAGCGTTCGCAGCGCATACAAGCGTTATTAAAAAAGAGCAAAAACGACTGGGAGGCCACGCTCTTTGCCTTATTGGCAAGAAATTTTGGTTTAAATGTAAATGGGGCAACATTTTTAAGCATCGCGCACAGTTTCCCGTTCAGTATCGTGCGTAAACTTCAACACAATGCCCACGCATTAGAGGCCCTGTTTTTGGGACAAGCAAATTTACTACCTGAAAACTCACCGCTTGTCTATCCTCAAACCTTAAAGAAGGAGTACCTCTTTTTAAAAAAGAAGTTTGGGTTATTTCCTATCACTGTTCCTTTGGATTTCTCACGTTTACGTCCCCATAATTTCCCAACCATCCGTTTGGTACAGTTGGCACAACTGTATGCAGCTACACCCTCCATTTTTTCACGAATATTTAGTAGAGGTGAACTATCAACAGCGTGGATGGAGGACATTGGCGTATCTTCTTTTTGGAAGACCCACTACACCTTTGCCAAGCACTCTCGTTCGCAGCCCAAAAGATTATCCAAATCATTCATTGAACTGGTTAAAATTAACACGCTCATTCCCTTTTATTTCACTTATCAAAAAGCCAATGGCAATGATGTGAGTGAAAAAATAGTGGAATGGATTCGAACGATTAAAATGGAACGTAATGGTTTGATAGAACGCTACCAAAAATTAGGCATTAAAGCAACAAATGCATTGGATTCACAAGCACTAATTCAGCTTCACAAAAACTACTGCATGCCAAAAAAGTGTTTACTTTGTACTTTTGGTAATCAATTGATGAAAGAGAGATGACAAGAAGATTTCGCCACTGGTTTGAGAAAAATGGCTTTGCTGTTTGTACTCGTTTGGCCGACCGTTTGGGCATGAAAGTTAAAAGCGTACGCCTCTTTTTTATCTATGCTTCTTTTGCGACTTTAGTGGGAGGTTTTGTACTCTATCTCACCCTAGCGTTTTGGCTAAAACTTAAAGACTTGATTTACACCAAACGTACTTCTGTTTTTGATTTGTAGCTACTCGCTAATTTGTTATTGGCGATTTATTTTTGGATATTCGACTCCCAGAACATAACACAAAACCAAATGCAACTTTCACAAAAACGAATATTTAGTTTACTATTCTTCTTATTTTCAGCTCCTTTGTTTGCACAAGAGCGAGGACTAGATGAACGCATTAACGAAGCTTTTACACCCATAGCCAATTGGTGGGGTGCTGTAGTTCTTCATAATTTCCCAGGAACAGAAATTCCAACCATAATTTTTTTATTGGTTGGTGGGGCACTATTTTTCACTGTTTACTTTGGGTTTATTAACATCAAAAGGTTTCCAACTGCGGTAAATACTGTGCGTGGAAAATACGATGAGGTTGACGATCATGGTGGAGAAGGAGAAGACGGAGAGGTAAGCCATTTTCAGGCATTGGCAACTGCTGTTTCCGGAACTGTAGGAAACGGAAACATTGCTGGGGTTGCTCTGGCTATTGCCGTTGGTGGACCAGGCGCTACCTTTTGGATGATTCTCTGTGGTCTAATTGGAATGTCTACCAAATTTGTGGAGTGTACCCTAGGGGTTAAATACCGCGATGTAGGAGAAGACGGAACAGTTTACGGTGGGCCTATGTATTACCTCACCAAAGGATTAGAAGAACGTGGTTTTGCCCGTTTAGGGAAAACATTGGCAGTAATATTTGCAGTGCTTTGTATAGGTGCTTCCTTTGGAGGTGGAAATGCTGCCCAGTCTAACCAAGCTGCTATGCAATTGGTTGAAGCATTTGGAATGACAGGCGGAAGTGCTAGAACAATAATTGGAGTTATCATGATGGTATTGGTTGGTGTCATCATTATAGGAGGAATTAAACGAATAGCATCGGTAACTGAAAAAGTAGTTCCATTTATGGCGTTGATGTATATTCTAGCTTGCCTTTATATTATTGGAACAAATATCACCTTTGTAGATGACGCTTTCGGGATGATTTTCTCTCAAGCGTTTAACCCCCAAGCTGGTTTGGGTGGTCTGTTGGGTGTCCTTATTACAGGGTTCAGACGTGCAGCCTTCTCTAATGAAGCGGGTGCTGGTTCAGCCTCCATTGCACACTCTGCAGTAAAAACAAAATATGCCGCATCTGAAGGTTTAGTTGCTTTGTTAGAGCCCTTTATCGATACGGTTGTCATTTGTACATTAACCGCATTGGTTATTATCATTTTTAATGGAGACAATACAGTGTTCCAGTACGGAGGTGAAGGAGGTATTGTTACCATTGCAGGACAACAAGTGGAAGGTGCTGGGATTACAGCAGCTGCATTTTCTAAATACATTTCTTTTTCTGGGCCATTCCTAACAATTGCGGTGGTTTTATTCGCGATTTCAACCATGATTTCATGGTCTTACTACGGACTGCAATCTTGGATGTATGTTTTTGGAAAAAGTAAACTATCCGATTTGACCTACAAAATCATCTTCCTATTGTTCATTGTTATTGGTGCAGCAGGAGACATGTCAGCTGTATGGACATTTTCAGACGCAATGATTTTGGCTTTGGTATTCCCGAACATGATAGGCTTGTTCTTCTTATTCCCAAAAGTAAAAGAAGAATTGAATCGTTATTTAGCGGCTATCGGAACAACAAAATAAACGTATATGACCTCAAAAGCCGTCTTTGGTTTTTCTACAAGAAGGAAAACAAAGGCGGTTTTTTTATTGATTTTACTTCTAGGAGGTTTGATCATCTATCGCTATTCAAAGCGTGAACTACCTGTATCGAGTCTAATCGAATTAGATTGGGCAATTCAAACAAAAATTGATTCCTTAAAGTCGCTACCCAAGGCGAGGAAAATCTATCCCTTCAATCCAAATTATATTTCCGATCAGCGTGCTTATTTTTTAGGGTTAAGTCTTGAAGAAATCAATCGATTACACGCTTATCGCGCCAAAGGCAAATGGGTCAATTCAATCAAAGAATTTCAGCAGGTTACCTATGTTAATCAATCTTGGTTGGACCTTTATTCCCCTTATTTTACGTTACCTAAAGCCAGAAGAAGTAACCTAGGAGATGCTGCATTAAAGGTAAATCTACCTCCCATTGATTTAAATAGTGCTGCCCCCAAAGATTTTCAGGAAATTAGGGGGATTGGTGAAGTGTTGAGCAAGCGGATAGTCAACTACCGAACACGATTAAACGGATATTCATTAATTGCGCAACTGGATGAGGTTTATGGTTTAAAACCAGAGGTGCTAAGTGCTTTAAAATTGCGTTGCACTTTAATTACGCCGGCAAACATTCAAAAAATTTCCTTGCAAAATGCGAGTTTAGATGCACTGGCAAGTCTTCCTTATCTGTCCTACAGCGAATCACGTAAATTACTATCTTTTAGAACCCGAGAAGGAAAATTAACGTGGTCAAACTTGAAAAGTGTAGAAGATTTTGACAGCTTAAAAATTAAAAGATTAGCCCTATATTTGTATTAAAAAGCTATGATGGATACATCAACCATGGTTTCTATGCATGAAACTGATTCCTTGAGAATGGTGGCCGACTCGGCCCGTGACTTTGCGGAAAAGTACTTGAGACCTTATGTAATGGAATGGGATGAAGCACAGCACTTTCCCATAGACGCGATGCGAAAAGCAGGTGAGCTTGGCTTCTTGGGTGTCATTATCCCAACCGAATACGGAGGAGCTGGCATGACCTATCACGAATACATTGCCATTGTCGAACAAATTTCAATTGTTGATCCATCCATTGGATTATCTGTTGCCGCACACAATTCTTTATGCACCAATCATATTTACCTATTTGGTAATGAAGAACAGCGCTGCAAATGGTTGCCAAAACTTACATCAGGCGAATACATTGGCGCTTGGGGTTTAACCGAGCATAATACCGGTTCTGATGCAAAAGGAATGCACACTACTGCACGCAAGGAAGGAGATGAGTGGGTGCTTAATGGAACAAAAAACTTCATCACGCATGGTAAAAGCGGTGACATTGCTGTAGTGATTGCCAGAAATGGGGAAAAAGGAGATAGCCATGGAATGACTGCTTTTGTTGTTGAAAGAGGTACTCCTGGCTTCAATTCAGGAAAAAAAGAAAATAAATTGGGAATGCGTGCCTCAGAAACAGCTGAAATGGTTTTTGATAATTGCCGAATTCCAGATGCAAATCGCTTAGGAGAAGTAGGAAAAGGATTTATTCAGTCAATGAAGATTCTCGACGGTGGTCGTATTTCTATTGGAGCACTTTCTTTAGGTATAGCAAAAGGAGCTTACCAAGCCTCATTAAAATATTCTAAAGAACGTCATCAGTTTGGAAAAGCAATTAGTAATTTTCAATCCATTGCGTTTAAATTAGCTGATATGGCTACAGAAATTGAAGCTTCAGCCTTAATGCTTCACAAAGCAGCTAGTGACAAAGAACAAGGTAAAAATGTCACAAAAATTGGGGCTATGGCCAAAATGTATGCTTCAGAAGTTTGCGTTAAGATTGCCAAT
This sequence comes from Candidatus Arcticimaribacter sp., assembly GCA_011526285.1. Classification (GTDB taxonomy): domain Bacteria; phylum Bacteroidota; class Bacteroidia; order Flavobacteriales; family Flavobacteriaceae; genus Arcticimaribacter. The sequence continues at coordinate 1,766 of WTJU01000047.1, read as the reverse complement.
GAAGCTGTTCAAATTCACGGTGGCTACGGTTTTATTAAAGATTATCCTGTAGAGAAATTTTATCGTGATGCGAAGCTTTGTACCATTGGAGAAGGAACTACCGAAATCCAAAAATTGGTTATTTCCCGCCATATCTTAAATAGTTAAAGTTTTGTAGTGTAGATTGAATCAAAAACGATTATATTTGCGCACATTTTAAAAGAGAGGAGGTTACGTTTTATGTTAATAATTCCAATTAAAGAAGGCGAAAATATCGACAGAGCGCTAAAGCGTTTCAAGCGAAAATTTGATAAAACAGGCGGAATGCGTCAGCTGCGTTCACGCAAACAGTTCTTAAAGCCATCGGTTAAGAAAAGAGCTAAAATTCAAAAAGCACAGTACATACAAAAGTTACGAGACGCAGAAATGCAATAGTAACATCGTGTTAAATAATTTCAACGTTGTGGTTAAATCAGTATATTTAATCACAACGTTTTTTTTATGGCCATTGCGAAGTTTATCGATTACATAGAAAAAGAGAAAAACTACTCTGCACACACGCAAAAGGCCTACGCAAAAGACCTTAACGACTTCTCATTTTATTGTCAAAACGAACATCAAGTTAACGGGATTGAGCAAATAGAGTATCCTTTAATTCGCGCGTGGATTGTCCAGTTGGTAAATGCGGGGAATAGCAACCGAAGCATTAATAGAAAAATTTCAGTTTTACGTTCCTATTTTAATTTCCTTCAACGCATCGAAGTTCGAGACACTAACCCTTTGCGAAAACACAAACCGTTAAAGGAAAGTAAGAAAGTTCAATTACCGTTTACCGAAAAAGAAATTAACGGTTTGTTGGATGGTGCTTTTTTCGATGACGATTATCAGGGTGTATTGTCGAAAACTGTGATTGAAACCTTGTATTGTACCGGAATGAGAAGAACTGAATTAATTCATTTAGAAACTCAAAATGTAAATTTAGAAGGAGGTACATTAAAGGTCTTGGGAAAGCGCAATAAAGAGCGTTTTATTCCACTTTTACCAGAGCTAAAAAAACAATTAGAACGATATACTTCAGAAGTAAAGAATGCCTTTGGAGATGAACCATTCCCCTATTTTTTTCGTTCTTCAAAAGGAAAGAAAATGAGTGATAATCTTGTTTACACTATCGTAAATTCGTATTTTAATGTTGTCTCTACGAAGGAAAAACGCAGTCCGCATATGCTGCGCCACAGTTTTGCAACACATCTGCTTAATCAGGGTGCCGATTTAAATACGGTAAAAGACCTGCTAGGTCATGCCTCACTCGCAGCGACCCAGATTTATACGCATAGTAGTATGGAGCAAATAAAAGCAGTTTATAAAGATGCGCACCCTAGGGGAGAGAAAAAATAAGTCTAACCATTAAATCTTTTGTCTTATGAAAATTAATGTACAAGCGACCAATTTCAATGTAGATCAAAAACTCGTCAATTTTACACAACGTAAAGTAGATAAGCTCTTTCAATTCTACGACAAGATTTTAAGTGTAGATGTAATTTTTAAAGTAGAAAACACGGCCAACCGCATTAATAAATTTGCAGAAATAAAAATTGGAATAGTGGGGGAAAACGTCGTGGTAAAAAAAATATGTAAAAGCTTTGAAGAGTCGGTAGACTTAAGTGTTCGTGCAGCAGAACGTATCTTAATTCGCCACAAAGAACTCTTGCGTTCCTAAAGCAAATTTTCTTCATTTTTTCTTTGATACAAAAAAAAGAAATCAATACATTTGCACCGCTCGAAAGGGT
>WTJU01000131.1:31986-34235 GCA_011526285.1 Candidatus Arcticimaribacter sp. | reverse complement strand
ATATCAGATTTCGGCTCTGAGGGTTGGGGGTTCGAATCCTCCCTGGGTCACAAAAAAATATCTCAATTTGAAAAAGTTGAGTAAGAGATGGCGGTTCAAGTGATTATGCAAGACTGAGCTTGATAGTTAGTTGAAATAAAATGTGTTCATAGAAAAATTCTTTGGCAACAATTTTCACATTTCGGACGGGGGTGTCAAATTTAAAGTGATTTCTCTGATTGTATTGAATGTGTGCAGGAGGAGATAAAATTGGTTTTTTCTTGTATCCAACTTTATTGTAGTTGGTGAAATATTCATTCAGAAATAGTGCTAATATTTTTTCTTTTTTTGGGTTATACTTATTGACTCCTCTTTGTTTTATTTCATCTTTTACTTGTTCTATTGACATAGAGTTTACGCGAATAATTTCGTTTGGATCTAAGTTTGAAATGTTTGCCTGATTCTTGTTTAATACGTCCCAACGACTGAAGGTAAAATACATGTCAAAAGGCGCCATGTCTTTTCCTTTAACATTTTTTGTGTCACCGTTTACATCAGTCACTTCTAGTAAATAGTCTACTTTATACGGAATTGTGTACCATCCTAATTTAGGAAAGAAGGGCATGAAATGGGAGCACAGCACACATGATAAAACAATTACAAGCATGTGTCTAGGCTTTATTTTTAGCTCTGGTTTTGTAACATACAAATAATAAATTATCAGGATATTAGAAACTATCCATTTCCAAAAAAGTATAGCAGATAGTAAGTAAATGTTTGTATTAAGAATAATAAGTAAAACAATTATTCCAATGGAGTACCGCCAATTAAAGAATAGAAAAATCCCTAGGCACTCTAGTATGACGGCTATAAATAAGAATAGATTGTCATACTCAACCAGTACATTTCTAATCCCGTCAATTAAGCCAGCAGGATAGTCTAAAAGCCACCCCCTGTCTAAATACTGTTCGAAGGCAAGTGCAAAATCTTCTATTATAAACCAGTCTACAATGTTCTGCGAAATAGAGATCTTAATTAATAATGGTGCTAAGTAGGAACAACATATTGTTATTAATACCCCAACTAACCACAAAGGCTCAAACCTTATGTTTTTCTTAATTACCCTAATGGTGATAAGGTATAGATACAACGACATGGTGTAGAAAAGTAGTACTATGGGGAGTGTTTTATCTGCAAGTGAAAAAGAGTCAAGCGGAAAATTAAATGAAGAAAAAAATAAAAATAGAAGGGGGAAGTAAATTAGAAAGGCTAGGGGAGTAAACAGTAGAAGCACCGAACTTACCAGTAATAGTACTCGGTCAAAGTAGTACCATTTTTCTGTGAAAAAATTAAAATCTGACAGGCTGTTGTTGTAGGTAAAAATTAGCGAAACAATGAAAACGACCCATATAAATGGTTTAGAAACATTTAGTGCTTTCCATGAATATAAATTACGCGATAAAAAACAAACAACTCCTGCAAATAGGAGATAAGCGATAAAGTGAAGCGGATAATTTATACTATACCCAAGGAGTAATGATTCTGAAAACCATAAGCTATTGCTTTAAACAATGTCTAAATTGTTTTCTAGTAGTTCATTAATTCCGTTGTTGAGGGGAGTTTTGTAGAAAAATAAATAGTAGAGATAGAAAAAGGTATTGGCGCCTACTACGTTAACTACCGTAGAGATAATATCATATTTATTTCGAATCATATTACTCTAGAAAAAGGTTTAAATGTTCTTTTTTAGGAATTTTACACACCTCTTTTTTCCCAAAAAGCGAGTAGCGGTATTTAGCAAAAGTTGAGTAGCAAAAATCTCTAAAAAAACGAGGGAAAATACTTAAGATATATCCAATTATCTTTGGGAATCCTTTCAGGTGCTTTAAAATCAAAATCATCGCATCAGAACGGTAGTAAATTTCTCCCTCAAAGTAGAGGACAATAGTGTCTAAATTAATCTCGATGTTTTTTTCTCTAAAAAATTGAGAGGAGAACGGTGACTGTAGTGATGAAAAGTAAAAATTTTTCTCCCCGTCACAATTTAATACAAATTCTACCGTATGGTCACATACATTACAAACCCCGTCAAAGAAAATTATATTTTTCATATTGTTTTAATGACTTATCGATTTTTCTTGCCTTGGTGCACTTTAAAATCGAGCATTGAAAATGTAATGTAAAATTAGTCTTGTTACAGCTAAATATTAATGATTTCAAGCTAAATGTAGTGTATTCAATGTGCATTTTAACTTGTTTGAAGGTCTAAG
>WTJU01000131.1:19810-31886 GCA_011526285.1 Candidatus Arcticimaribacter sp. | reverse complement strand
GCTAAAAGTCTTCAACAAGAACTAAGATTATTAACACCAAAACACACCTCATGGGATATCGCTGTTTTAATCTGTTCTTCCCTTGAAAAAAAGGGATTAGAAATGTTTTGGAGACAATAGAACATCATCAGAATACCTTAAATGCAACCAATGCATTTGATGATCATCGCAAAGCACAATCAATTGCTTGGTTGAAAGTACTTGAACTACAGACCCTTCAGTATTTTTTAGACATGCATCCAGAAATTATCGCTTTACGCGAGGCAAATCAACGACAATTTGCTGATTACGATAGGTCTCCATTCGATGTAATCAAGAAGATGAATGAGAGCTTGAATGAACTCTTTTTCAAAAACAAGACTACCTAGCCAATAAAGAATAAAAGAAACCCTTTATTCGCCATTTTTCGTTTAAAACTTGTTAATTCCTTTTTTAAATTTCAAATTTCACTTAGGTTTAATGTTGTAAATTCACCCTGAATTAAATGCTAAAACAATGAAGAATTCATATTTCATTACCCTTCTATCCATTTTATTTGTCATGAGCTCTTGTGCTGGAGATAGCGAGAAAGCAAGCGCAAAAAAATTAGCCGATGGTGTTTACCAAAAAGAGGGATGGATTTATGACATGAAAGAACTTCCATCTGGTAAAGATGTTATTCCGTTTTATACTGTAGGTACACTTTCAACCAATGTTTTAGAAAACTATTTCACTAACCCTCCTGCACAAATGGGCATTACCCTTTATTTTGTTTTGGACAAAAAGGGAGCGAATAAAAACAAAATAGTATCTGCTTATTTAGAGTCAACAGCCTCAGACGAAAGCTTATTTAAGTTTCCTAGGTGTCTTAGTGTTTGTCCAGTGACCATTGAAATAATTAACGAAGACGGTAGTGTTGAAGAGTCAAAAATGACGTATTCTCGACCAAATGTATTTAAAATGGACGCAGAAGACGGTGTTTTAGCTGACTTGGCCAATGCGCAGAAAAAAGTACGTCTTAGAATTGCTGTTTCTCGTAACAATCAGAACACTACCTTTGAATGGTTTGATTTTGACTTTGCAGGGTTTAAGCCTACACTATAGCAGTTGATTTTCCTCTTGCTATCGTTTAAATAGGTGTAAATTCACCTCTTTCTTCTAATTTATCCTTCTGGTCATAATTCTATTTATTTTGACATGTACTTGGAAAATTGGCATGCTAAAATCAGACTCCTGTGCTAATACCCCTCGAAATACAATAAATACAATAATTTTACGTTTATAACTATCCAACGAGAGGTTCATCTTGTTTTTAAAATAGTAGCATATGAAAAAAATTATATTCAGTAGTTTATTTGCTTTCATGACTTTTGGTTTGTTTGCACAAACCTCTGATAATCCATGGTATATAGGTGCAGGGACAAGCGCTATATCATTGCAAAGTGATATTACAGGGCTAAGCAGTACAAATGTTGCGAGCACAAAAGATGATCTTACCGCCTTTAATTTTGATGTTCCTTCATTATCAGTTTTTCGTGCTATAGTTGGAGGACTCTCTGTTGGAGGGAATTTATCCCTAAGTAGCATCAAAGAAAAATCAGGTACTGGTGAGATTAAATATTATAGTCTTGATGCATTATTAAAATATGGTTTTAATCGCAACGGTGCTATTAGCCCATATTTAAAAGGAGGATGGGGATTATCCTCTTTTGATCCATCAGGGAATAAAACAGAATTTTCGAATTTTTATAACCCAGCTGCGAGTATTGGAGCAGAAACCTACATCGGAGGTGCAGGACTTAATTTTAAGCTTGGAGACCGTTGGAGTGCTTTTGTTGAAAGTACGTATCGTTATACGCAAGATAATCCATCAGCGAATCATATTCAGCACGCTGCTGGTGTTGCTGTTGGTTTTGGAAGTGGCGATTCTGATAACGATGGAATTTCTGACAAGAAAGATAAATGTCCTGATGTACCAGGATTAAAAGAATTTGAAGGATGCCCAGATACCGATAGTGATGGAATACCTGATAATGAAGATGAGTGTCCTGAAGAAGCAGGTCCTGCAGAGAATAAAGGTTGTCCTGATACCGACGGAGACGGAGTTCTAGACAAAGACGATGCTTGTCCAGAAGTAAAAGGATTAGAAGAACTTAACGGCTGCCCAGATACTGACGAAGATGGTGTCGCAGACCCTGATGACGAATGTGTTGATGTTGTTGGACCGGTAGAAAATAATGGTTGTCCATGGCCCGATCAAGATAATGATGGGATTCCAGATAAAGACGATGCTTGCCCAGAAGAAGCTGGAGGAACAAGTACCGGCTGTCCAGAAGTAGCAAAAGAAGTATTGGAAGCATTAAATGCTGCAGGAATAAATATCTTTTTCCCAGCCGATGGCTTCAAGTTGATGGGTAAAAAAGTATTGGCTGCTATGAAGAAAGTCAAAACCATCTTAGAAGAAAACCCTGACGGTATTGTGATGGTACAAGGTCATGCCTCTGAAGACGGAAGCGAAGAATATAACCTTGAGCTTTCACGTAAGCGTGCTGAAGCGGTTAAAGCTAAACTAGTAGAAATGGGTATTGATGCAGCTCGATTGGAAGTTGAGGCTCTTGGTGAACAACAACCTATTGGCGATAATAGTACAACAGCAGGACGTGTTAAAAGTCGTCGTGTTGAATTTAAAGCCAAACAATAACTCAAGAATTGACAAATAAAAAAGGCTGAGCATTTGCTCAGCCTTTTTTATTACTGTTTTAAAAAGTTAAATAAATTTTAACTTAGCGATGGTTGCTTTTGGATCATCTGATTTGAATACAAAACTTCCGGCAACTAAAACATCAGCACCAGCCTCTGTTAATGCTTTTGCATTGGCATCTGTCACCCCGCCATCGATTTCAATCAAAGTAGCCGCTCCTTTTTGGTTTATAAGCGCCTTTAGTTCTTTTACCTTTTCAAAGGTTTGTTCAATGAAACTTTGCCCACCAAACCCCGGGTTTACACTCATTAAACATACCAAATCAATGTCTTGAATGATATCTTTAAGTAAATGAACTGGGGTATGCGGATTTAACGCGACTCCTGCTTTCATGCCACAGGATTTAATTTTTTGTAAGCTACGGTGCAAGTGGGTGCAAGCTTCATAATGAACTGTGAGTATCGCTGCGTTTAGAGCAGCGAACTCTTCAATATAACGATCGGGATCTACAATCATTAAATGGACATCAAGGGGTTTCTTAGCGTGCCTTGCAATGGCTTTTAAAACAGGCATCCCAAAAGATATATTAGGAACAAATACCCCGTCCATAATATCGATATGAAACCAATCTGCTTCACTTGTGTTGAGCATTTCGCTATCGCGTTGAAGATTTGCGAAATCGGCAGCCAATAAAGAAGGTGCAATACGTTTTTTCATATAAAAAAAGCAACCGCAAAGGTTGCTTAAGGGTTTATCCTAAATAGGTTTTTAAAATTTTACTTCTAGAGGTATGCTTCAAACGACGAATAGCTTTTTCTTTAATTTGGCGAACGCGTTCACGCGTTAAATCAAAAGTTTCGCCAATTTCTTCTAGCGTCATAGCGTGTTGATCACCTAATCCAAAATATAAACGTACAACATCGGCCTCTCTTGGAGTCAATGTTTCTAGTGCGCGCTCTATTTCTGTTTTTAATGACTCATGAAGAAGGGTTCGGTCGGGATTTGGTGATTCCCCACTGTTTAAAACATCATAGAGGTTCGAATCTTCTCCTTCAACTAGTGGCGCATCCATGGATACGTGACGACCAGAGTTTTTTAAAGACTCTTTTACATCGTTTACCGTCATGTCTAGTTCTTTGGCAATCTCTTCAGCAGAAGGAGCTCGCTCGTGGGCCTGCTCTAAAAACGCATAGGTTTTGTTGATTTTATTGATTGAACCAATTTTATTCAAAGGCAAACGAACAATACGAGATTGTTCTGCTAAAGCTTGAAGTATTGATTGGCGAATCCACCACACAGCATAAGAGATGAATTTAAACCCTCGGGTTTCATCAAATCTTTTTGCTGCTTTAATTAAGCCCAAGTTACCTTCATTGATTAAATCAGGTAAGGTTAATCCTTGATTTTGGTATTGTTTAGCAACAGAGACAACAAAACGCAAATTTGCTTTGGTGAGTTTTTCTAGCGCTATTTGATCTCCTGCTTTTATACGCTGAGCAAGTTCTACTTCCTCCTCGGCAGTAATCAAGTCTACCTTTCCAATTTCCTGTAAATACTTGTCTAGTGAAGCGGTCTCCCTGTTGGTGACCTGTTTGGTGATTTTTAGTTGTCTCATTGAAATAAATGGTTCTATACCTTTATACGTTCAAAAACGGAAAATGTTACATTGATTCAAAAAAAAACCACTCCGAAGAGTGGTTTTTTTTTATTCGGAAAAAGAAATTAGTCTTTTTTCGGTTTTTGTTTACGCTCTGGGCGCGGAAGAAGTGCTTTACGAGACACTTTTTCCTTACGTGTTCTAGAATCAACGCCGAAGTATTTTACTTCAAGAATATCACCCATATTGACAACGTCGCTCACATTTTCTGTGCGTTCCCATGCCAATTCACTTACGTGTAATAAGACTTCATTTCCGGGTGCTTGAGTATATTCTACTACAGCCCCAAAGTCGAGCATCTTGATCACTTTTACTTCATAGGTGTTGCCAACCACTGGCTTAAAGGTAATGGAGTCAATTTTTGCTTCAACCATTGCGATTCCCTCTGGAGATGTACCTAGAATTTCAACGATCCCTTCTTCTGTAACAGGGTCTTCATTGATCACAATAGTACAACCAGATTCTTTCTGTAATTCTTGAATTACTTTTCCTCCGGGGCCAATTAATGCACCAATAAATTCATTGGCAATCACACGATTAATCATCTTAGGTGCGTGTGCTTTCACTTCTGAAGCGGGAGCAGGAATGGTTTCTACCAATTTCTCTAAGATGTGTAAACGACCTTGACGTGCCTGTTCTAAAGCTTGCGTTAGGATTTCGTAACTCAATCCTTTGATTTTAATGTCCATTTGGCAAGCTGTAATACCGTCTTCGGTTCCAGTAACTTTAAAGTCCATATCTCCTAAGTGATCTTCATCTCCTAGGATATCAGACAATACAGCAAATTTATCACCATCACTAATCAATCCCATTGCAATTCCTGAGACTGGTTTTTTAATTTGAACTCCGGCATCCATTAAGGCCATGGTTCCAGAACAAACTGTAGCCATGGAAGAAGAACCGTTAGATTCTAGTACTTCTGACACTACACGAACGGTGTAAGGACAGTCGGCTGGCATTACTTTCTTAAGGGCGCGTTGCGCTAAGTTACCATGCCCAACTTCACGACGCGATGTTCCGCGTAAAGGACGTGCTTCCCCCGTACAAAATGGAGGGAAATTATAGTGAAGGTAGAAGTTTTCTTCTCCTTGTTCTGTTGGAAGGTCAATTACATTTGCTTCTCTTGAGGTACCTAGTGTTACGGTTGCTAACGCTTGCGTTTCTCCGCGAGTAAAGATGGAAGATCCGTGGGTAGAAGGGAGGTAGTCTACTTCACACCAGATCGGGCGAATGTCGGTAGTTTTTCTTCCGTCTAAACGAATGCCTTCATTTAAAACTAAGTCTCTTACTGCTTTCTTTTGCGCACCAGAGAAATATTTAGAGATTAATTCTCCTTTTTCTTCTAGTTCTTCTTCAGAATATTCAGCTTTTATCGCATCTTTTACTTCGCTAAATGCCAATCCACGATCAGCTTTACTTGAAGCTTGCTTTGCGATATCGTAACACGCCTGATAGGCTTTTTCATGAACAATTGCTTCAAGCTCAGCATCATTGTCTTCTTCTTCGTACTCACGTGTCTCTTGTTTGCCAACAGCTTCTGCTAAACGAACTTGTGCAGCGATTTGTGCTTTAATTGCATCATGACCAAACGCGATAGCATCGATCATTTCTTGTTCTGAAATTTCATCGAATTCCCCTTCAACCATAGCTACTGAGTCTTCGCTAGCACCAATCATGATGTCAACGTCAGATTCTAAAAGTTGGGCAGAGCTTGGATTAACAATAAATTCACCATTTATTCTTCCAACACGAACCTCTGAAATTGGATATTCAAATGGAATGTCAGAAAGTTGGATGGCTGCAGAAGCTGCTAGTCCAGCAAGTGCATCTGGCTTTACTTCTTCATCGTGCGACATGAGCTGAATCATTACTTGTGTTTCAGCGTGATAGTCTTTAGGGAAAAGTGGACGTAAAACACGGTCAACCAAGCGCATGGTTAGAATTTCTTCATTGCTTGGGCGTGCTTCGCGTTTGAAAAATCCACCTGGGAATCTTCCAGCAGCAGCAAATTTTTCACGGTAATCTACAGTAAGTGGTAAAAAGTCTACCGGGCTAGCTTTGCGCGCAGATACTGCTGTTGCTAAAAGCATACAGTTACCACAACGCACTACAACAGACCCATCGGCTTGCTTTGCTAGTTTTCCTGTTTCTAGGGTAATGGTTCTACCATTAGAGAGTTGTATCTCCTCTGTGAACGTCTTTGGAATCATTTTTTTTCATTTTAATTAAACCTTAAACTGTTGTTGTGTTGTGTTTGCAGGTTGCCAATGAAAAACTTCGATTCAGCTTTTTTAATGATCCGATAAGTAGAAAAATGGCTTATTTACGTAGACCAAGCTTTTTCACGATAGCACGGTAACGCTCAATATCTTTGGCTTTTAAATAGTCCAAAAGGCTTCTGCGTTTCCCTACTAATTTCACCAATGAACGCTCAGTATTAAAGTCCTTGCGGTTGTTTTTTAGGTGATCAGAAAGGTGGTTAATGCGATAAGAGAATAAGGCAATTTGCCCTTCTGCAGAACCAGTGTCAGCTTTTGATGCTCCGTGTTCAGCGAAAATTTCTTCTTTCTTTTCTTTAGATAAATACATGCTAATATTATTTCAATGATTGTTATGTAATTGCTAATTAAAGCGGTGCAAAGATACACCAATTTATTAAAGCTTAAAGGATAGTGGTTAATTTCTTACGGGTTGATTTAGAATTAAATCAATGTATAAGTTTACTTTGTCTTTTAGGTTTTTACGGTGTGTGATAAAGTCTAGAAATCCTTTGTCTAGCAAAAACTCACTGGTTTGAAACCCTTCTGGTAAATCTTTTCCTGTGGTATCGCGCACAACACGTGGCCCAGCAAAAGCGATCAATGCACCAGGTTCAGATATGTTTATATCACCCAACATGGCAAAAGAGGCTGTGGTTCCTCCTGTAGTTGGGTCGGTGCTTAAAGAGATGTAAGGTAATCTAGATTCAGACAAAGCATTGAGTTTTGCCGATGTTTTCGCCAACTGCATTAACGAAAACCCAGCTTCCATCATGCGAGCACCCCCAGATTTGGAAATAATCATAAAAGGAAGATGATGTTCAATAGCATAGTCAATGGCACGCGCAATTTTTTCTCCAACAACAGACCCCATAGACCCACCAATGAAACCAAAATCCATGCACGCTATCACTAATTCTTTGCCTTTTGACTTCCCAACTGCAGTTCGAATGGCATCTTTTAGCCCCGTTTTTTTGGTTGCTTCCTTAAGGCGATCACTGTATTTTTTTGAGTCTTCAAACTTCAAAAAATCTTTAGATACTACCGCCTCATTAAGCTCCTTGAAGTGGTTGTCGTCAAAGAGGATTTCGAAGTATTCTTTGCTGCCAATTCGAACGTGGTATTCGTCTTCTGGACTAACATAGAAGTTGTCTGCTAACTCTTGTGTCTCGACAATTTTCCCCGTTGGAGTTTTATACCACAAGCCTTTGGGAATGTCCTTTTTTTCCTCAGTTCGGGTTTGGATTCCTTTTTCGCTGCGTTTAAACCAACTCATATAAAATGATTTTGTTTAAGCTAAGGTATTGATATTGTTCAAATCCTCAAATGCTTGAATCAATCTTTGTTTGAAAGTGCTTTCACCTAAACGCAACCACTTGCGAGGATCGTAATGTTTTTTATTGGGCTGGTCTGCACCCTCTGGATTTCCAATTTGTGTTCTAAGATAATCTACTTTGTCATTCATGTAATCACGAATTCCTTCTGTGAAAGCAAATTGTAAATCGGTGTCAATATTCATTTTAATTACACCGTACCCAATAGCTTCACGTATTTCTTCTACCGTAGATCCGGAGCCACCGTGAAATACAAAGTCTACAGTGTTTGCAGCTACATTGTATTTCTCTGAAATGTATTCCTGTGAATTTTTCAAGATTTTTGGTGTCAATTTAACGTTTCCAGGCTTGTAGACCCCATGCACGTTTCCGAAAGCAGCAGCAACAGTAAATTGATCACTAACTTTCATTAACTCTTCATACGCATAGGCTACTTCTTCGGGTTGTGTGTAGAGTTTTGAAACATCAACGTCTGAGTTGTCTACTCCATCTTCTTCTCCTCCTGTAATACCCAATTCAATTTCAAGGGTCATTTCCATTTTAGCCATTCGTGCTAAATATTCCTTACACAAGGCGATATTTTCTTCCAAAGGCTCTTCAGAAAGGTCAATCATGTGTGAACTATACAAGGGTTTTCCAGTAGCTTTAAAAAACGCTTCACCAGCGTCTAAAAGACCGTCTATCCATGGGAGTAAGTTTTTTGCACAATGGTCTGTATTCAAGATAACAGTTGCACCATAAAGCTCGGCTAATTCATGAATATGTTTAGCTCCTGCCACTGCACCAGCGATAGCAGATTGTTGGTTCTCATTGCTTAAGCCTTTTCCTGCATTAAATTGCGCTCCTCCGTTAGAGAACTGAATGATGACAGGGCTATTCAACTCTGCAGCAGTTTCTAACACAGTATTTATTGAGCTGCTTCCAATTACATTAACCGCTGGAAGTGCAAAATTATTCGCTTTTGCGTATTCAAAAATTTCTTGTACTTGGCGTCCTGTTGCGACACCTTTAGGGAAGTTAGATTTCATAGTTCTGGTTTCTAGCCCACAAAAGTAACAAAATACCCTTAAAAGGGATAATTAATTCCCACATTAAGTACAGCGCGTTTGAGTGCAATTTGTGATCCCCAACGTTCTTCTGGAATTTGCGAAGGGTCAAAGGTTTTAAAGGCTGTGTCTAAACGAAAAACAAAGTAATCAAAATCGTATCGGAGACCAAAGCCAGTACCAATAGCAAGTTGGTTTAAATCACGAAGTGAATTAAGGTTTTGGCTAGGATCGTTTACATTGTTGTTGATGTTCCAAATATTCCCTGCATCAATAAAAAAAGCACCTTTTATTGGCCCAATAATAGGGTAGCGGTATTCCAGATTGAAAGCGAGTTTAAAGTTTGCTTCATTAAATTCGTTTGAACTACTACTTGTACCGGGACCTAATCTGTAGGCTCTCCAAGCCCTGTTGTCGTTTGATCCTCCGGCATAGTAAGAACGTGTAAACGGAATGCTATTGGCATTGCCATAGGGAAGGGCAAGACCAGAGAATGCACGTATAGCGACAATGCGCTCTTTCCCTACTTCCCAGTGTTTGATGTAGCTCAGCTCAGACTTAATGTATTGTGAGGGTGCTAGATTAAAGATAGTGCGATTTCCATCTTCATCTTCCCCCGCATTTCCTAAGTTGAGTGCAGCGTTAAGTAAGTTACCTACCCACTCTAGCTGTACCCTAAACTGCGAGAAATTTTCATCTACTATACTTTCTTGGTTATTTTTCAAAAACGTAAATGAGGAACCAACGATAAAGTTGTTGGCGGTTAATCTGTTTTTACGTTCTTGAATATTTGATACTGTAGTAAATCTTGGATCAGAAGGTTCAATATCGGTTCTTTCATTAAGAACGTGATTCATAAATGCATCAGCAGCAATGGGCAAAGGGAGTTGCCCTTGTTGATTCAAGAACGGATTGTTTCGAATACTTCTAGCCACTTCGTTAAGACGAGTGTATGAATTACGATAAACATTAAAATAATTGTCTATCGCTCGGTTATCGACGTATTCTATGTCTGCCAGTTTAAACGTTAAGGTATAAATTGGCTTGGTTTTCCATGTATATTCAAAATTCCCTGTGAAACTTTGTCGGTCAAGACCAATGTTTTCTTGTACTGACATCCCTAGCGAAAGATTCGTTCTAGCGTTGGTGTTGGCAAAAAAAGTAGTGCGGATTTTCTCTGGTGCTAAAACACGAGGAAAACGAATTTGAATGTTCCCCCCTAATTCGAAAAGGTTGAAAAACGTATTCTTTTGTTCTGCTACATCACTAGAAGCGCCTACCGTTCCTTTTACACCAACTTCAAGAATTTCGGCCCCTCGAAATATATTTCTGCTAATTACGGATGATCCTAATGTTATCCCTATGTCTTGGATGTTGGAATGGGAAACATCGAAATCAAATCCGAGGGAGAAACGCTCTTTGGGTTGTAAGAAAATTTGAGCGTCCAGCAATGTGGAGTCGCGCACCAAAGGGCTATAGATTATGGTAGGATATTTAAAATTCTGTAATTCATTAAAAAAACGATAGGTAGCTGTTCTGTTTTTATCGCTATACACTTGTCCAGCCTCAATTTTCACTCCTTTAGTTAAAACCTGAGGTCGATATTTTAATCGTCCATTAGAAAAAATTGAAATTCCCTGATGCTGTACAGAATCTGTGTAAATGGTAAACTCTTCTGTGGGGTTTTCTACGAAGAGTGAGAGGGAATTTATTTTTTGAATTTTATAAGGAACTTCTGTTAGGGTGTCTTGCACTCTTTTCTGAGCATTTTTTATTTCAACAACCACAGGAATTTTAGTGTCTATCCCTAAACTGTCTTTAAAGGCTTTAAATCGAATGGAACGTTGTTGAAAGTTATAAATACCATTATTTCGAAATAAGTCCAGTAAGCGGTCACGTTCTGCATTGATTTTTTCTACCTCAAAAGCTTCCCCTTTTTTTAAATAACTATTCTCTAGGTTGGCTAAATAAATGGAATCAATATCTGCAGCTGCAGCTACATGCTGGATGCTATCTAGTGTGAATACTTCACCGGTGTCTACCTTGTAATTAATTGCTGCTTTTTTCGGCCCTAAACTATCGATGGTTGAAGTAGCCGTCGCATTAAAATAGCCCAGGTTATTATAGTATTGTTTGAAGAGGGAAGAGGTGAGCTGTAATGCATTTTGATCAATGAGTGCTGGAGCTTCCCCAGTGTTTTTTAACCAGTTGGCAATATTTATACGGTACTGTTTTAGTTGGGTGACTTGTTTTTTTGATAAAAGACGATTCAACCGTTGTTCACGCTTCGGTTTACTGGCTAACCAATCCTCAAAATTAGCTTCAGGTTCTTTTTCTGCTAAGTTATATACGTGAAGTTTATAGGGTATTCCTAGAATCTTAGAATTAATAGGGGTTTGCGATAGTAAGAGAACAGGATCTTGTGGTTTGGCCTGCCCATTCAAAATAAAATTCTCTTTAACTGCTAGCATTTGGTCTTCTTTCAAGTGTTTGGTGCTGCTGCACCCAAGAAGAAAACCAATGACCAAAGTAAGAATCGTTATTTTTGTGCTGTTCAAACGCAAGGTGGGATCACTTTGGGGCAAAAATACATCATTTATGATTACAAAGAAGGAGCAGATATGGGTGTGTGATTTACAAAGCAAGAAAAAACGTCAAGAAGAAAAGGCTTTTGTTGTTGAAGGGAAAAAATCAATTCAAGAATTCTTAGCTGCTGGTTTTCAACCAAAGGCTATTTATGGTACTTCTAGTTCAGATGTATTTCCTTTCGAGGAAGTGAGTTCTGATGTTATGAAACGCATGAGTAGTTTAAAAAATCCATCACCTTATTTGGCTGTTTTCCCTATGCGCGTTCCATCAGCACTACCCACTGGCGGACGTTTGTTAGTTGTTGATCAACTCACTGATCCTGGGAATTTAGGCACCCTAATTCGTTTGTGTGACTGGTTTGGTATTCAGCACATTGTTTGTTCAAACAACACGGTAGATTGTTATAATTCAAAGGTTATACAGGCTACTATGGGTTCACTAACTAGGGTAGCGATTCATTACTGCGACTTGCAAGCTTTTTTTTCAGAGAACAGTTTGCCTGTTTTTGGAAC